>JAJFUI010000182.1 GCA_021372555.1 Planctomycetaceae bacterium
ATGACGATGACCGCCGGCACGGCCTTCCTCATGTGGCTCGGCGAGCAGATCGACGAGTACGGCATCGGAAACGGCATCAGCTTGATCATCATGGCCGGCATCTTGGCCCGCATGCCCGGTGCCAGCTGGAACGACCTGATCGAGCCGCTGTCTAAGACCGGCATTCAGTTGGGCGGCGCCCCGGGTCAGGTCGGCGTCGAAACCCTGCTGATCCTTGCCATCCTGTTCGTCGGCATTGTGGTCGGCGTCGTGCTAATCACACAGGGACAGCGTCGCATTCCTACCCAGAGCGCGAAACACGTTCGCGGCCGACGGGTGTACGGCGGCACTCGCCAATACCTCCCGCTACGGGTGAATCAGGCCGGCGTGATGCCGATCATTTTCGCCAGCAGCTTGCTGCTGTTCCCCGCCGTGCTGTTCCAGTCCCTCGAACGCGCCTATCCCAACTCGGTGTTCGTGGCGCTCGCCCACGCCTTCTCACGAGGTGAGGGGTCGTGGAGCTACAACATCATTTACATCGTCCTGATCTACTTCTTCTGCTATTTCTGGACGGCCATCTCCTTCAATCCGAAGGACATGGCGGACAATTTGAAGAACTACGGAACATTCATCCCCGGTTACCGACCTGGCAGACGCACTGCTGATTACCTGGAGAAGGTCATGGTGCGGATCACCTACGTCGGCGCCGGCTTCCTCGCCGTGGTGGCTATTCTGCCGACCGTCGTCGCTTCGCTGGCCGGAGTCCGGTACGGGCTCGCCAGCTTCTACGGCGGCACCAGCCTGCTGATCGCCGTGAGTGTGGCCTTCGACGTGGTGCAAAAGGTCGACAGCCACCTGGTGATGCGAAACTACAGAGGACTCTTGGAGCGTGGGTAAGCAAGAATGACGAAGCACAATTGACGAAGAAGGCTCGAATTCTGTATTCGGGGCTGAGGACTTCCGATTTTGTGCGTCACTCGTCATTCGAGCTTCAGCCTTCCGCTCGTCCGCTGGCAAAGGAAATGGTGCGAATTATGCGTATGGTATTCATCGGCCCGCCGGGCGCCGGCAAGGGCACCCAGGCCGAACGCCTGGTCAAGACGTACAAGATGGCTCACCTCTCGACCGGCGATATGCTCCGCGCGGCTCGCGATGCCAAGACCGAGGTAGGGGTGAAGGCCGACACTTTCATGTCCGCCGGCCAACTCGTGCCGGACGACATCATTATTGAGATCATTGCTGAGCGGCTCGGAAGTCCCGACTGCCGCGACGGCTACCTGCTCGACGGCTTTCCGCGAACGATCGCCCAGGCCGAGGCGCTCGACCGGATGTTGGCCGAAAAGGGGACTCCGCTCGACGCCGTCTTGGAACTGCAGGTGCCCGAGGAGGAGTTGTTCCGCCGGCTGGCCGGTCGCGGTCGGGCTGACGACACCCCGGAGGTCATTCGTCAGCGTCTGGTCGCTTATCGCAAGCAGACCGAGCCGCTGCTCGACTATTACCGCCAAAAGAAATCACTGAAGAGTATCGACGGACTTGGAACGGTGGACGAGATTTTCGCCCGCGCCAAGGCCGCGCTGAACTAACTGGGGAGGAGCGATCCTTAATCCCCAGCAGGGAGCCAAGAAGCGTGGAGATTTTACGCTCGCCGCGGGAACTCGCCGAGATGCGCAAGGCCGGGCTATTGGTCTGGCAAGCGCACCAGCGGGTGGTCGCGATGCTTAGGCCGGGCGTAACCACTGCGGAGCTCGACGCCGAGGTTGACCGTTTTTTCGCCGAGCATCATGCCCAGCCGCTGTTCAAAGGGTTTCCCGGCGCGGTTCCCTTTCCAGCCTCGACGTGCATCTCGATCAACGAAGAAGTAGTACACGGCATCCCCGGCAAGCGACAGCTTGCGGAGGGCGACATCGTCAGTGTCGACACCGGCTGCAAGCTGAACGGCTGGTGCGGTGATGCCGCAGCGACGTACGCCGTCGGCCGCGTCGCCCCCGAGGTTCGCCAACTGATGGACGTCGCGAAAAACGCGCTTTCCCTGGCCATAGCCTTGCTCGATCGCTGTTCGCGATGGAGCCAAGTTGCAGCCGAAATGGAAGCGTACGTAAAGAAACACCGGCTCTCGGTCGTCGAAGCCTTTGTCGGACACGGCATCGGCCGCGAGATGCACGAGGACCCCCAAGTACCGAATTTCGTCGGTGCCCAAATGCGTCGCGGCCACGGCGATTTTCGCTTGGCGCCCGGGCTGGTCATCGCCATTGAGCCGATGGTCAACATAGGCACCAAGCGGGTTCGCACGAAGGCGGACCATTGGACCCAGGTGACGGCCGATGGTCGCCCAAGTGCCCACTTCGAGCACACGGTGGCCCTGACAGAAAACGGCCCCTGGGTGCTGACAGCGGGGCCGAACGGAGAAACGTGGTAAAGAGAAATAGCGATAAATCGTCAGGACTAGTGTCTGTAGCAGGCGGCGTGCTGCGGCGTCCGGGAGGCCTGACCCCATGGAGGTAAGCCCCGAACCGACGTCCGTGTTTGCCGTGTTTGATGAGGAGCGTGGTGCCCGTCTTGGCCAACGTAAACGTGCCTCTGGGGGCGTAACGTTGCACAATTCGGGCCAATTGGAATTTTTTCCCCAGTGGGCCTTGTAAGGTTTGGGGTCGGGCGGCTATACTGAGATGCTTTGCCCGACACCAGTAGCCGGTTTGTCTGCATTTACCATGAAAGTACGTGCCAGCGTCAAGAGGATTTGCGAAAGCTGCAAGATCGTCCGTCGTAGGGGCGTGGTGTTCGTGGTTTGCAGCAACCCGCGACACAAACAGCGCCAGGGCTGAATTAGCAGGAGTGCCTACGTATGCCGCGTTTGCTGGGTGTTGACATCCCGAACGATCGTCCCACCGAGATTTCGCTCTGCTACCTGTACGGAGTAGGGCCCAAGATCGCCCGCGACCTTTGCCACAAAGCTGGCATTGATCCGCACGCTCGCGCCCGCGAGCTTCGCGAAGACGAGCTGGCTCGTTTGGCGGCGCTCTTGGACAAAGACTATGTGGTTGAAGGGCAGTTGCGTCGACAGCGAAACCAGAACATCGCCCGGCTGAAGGACATTGGCTGCTACCGCGGATTGCGGCATCGCCGTGGCCTCCCGGTGCGTGGTCAGCGGACTCGCACGAACGCCCGTACCCGCAAGGGTCCCAAGAAGACGGTGGCCGGCAAGAAGGGCGTCAAGGATTTGCGATAGTGAATCATGCCGAGCGGGCTGCTTAGTCTGCTCTTTGGCGGACCGGTTGTTCGCCCCATAACATTGGAGTGTTCCGACTTTGGCCAAGACATCGACTACAAGTTCAAGCTCGACGCGGAAGAAGGTTCGCCGTAGTGTGGCGGTGGGCGTTGCTCACATCAAGGCAACCTTCAACAACACCGTCATCACGATCACCGACGGCAAAGGTGAGGCCCTGTGCTGGGCCAGCGCCGGCACTTGCGGCTTCAAGGGAAGCCGCAAAAGCACGCCGTTCGCCGGCCAAATGTCGGCCCAACAGGTCGCCGAGAAGGCGATCAAGTACGGCATGAAGGAGGTTGATGTGAAGGTCAAGGGTCCCGGCAGCGGCCGGGAATCCGCCATCACTGCCCTGCAGGCCGCCGGTTTGAAGATCAAGTCCATCGAGGACGTGACCCCGCTGCCACACAACGGTTGCCGCCCGAAGAAGCGACGCCGCGTGTAGGATCTGAACACAAGAGACGCACAAAACACGAAAAATCGACGCGAGGGCAATGGCCAGCAGCAAACGGCCGCCCGAAGTCCCCTGACCACTGACCACCGATCCAAGTATGGCCCGTTTACATTCGCCAGTTTGTCGCTTTTGCCGCCGCGAGGGAATGAAGCTGTTCCTCAAGGGAACCCGTTGCGACACGCCGAAGTGCGCCTTCGAACGGCGAGAGTCGGCCCCGGGTATGAACTCTTCACGCCGCAGCAAGCCGACTGATTACGGTGTCCATCTGCGTGAAAAGCAGAAGGTCAAGCACCACTACGGCTTGATGGAGAAGCAGTTCCGCAAGATTTTCGCCATCGCCAATAAGGGCAAGGGAAACACCGGCGAGGCGCTGATGAGCCTGTTGGAGCGGCGACTCGACAATATCGTTTATCGGCTTGGCTTCGGTCTGTCGCGGGCGCAAGCCCGGTTGCTGATCGGCCACGGCCACGTGACCGTCAACGGCCGACGCGTCGACATCCCCAGCTTTCTGACCCGGCCCGGCGATACCATCCGGATCAAGAACCGCCCGAAGAGCCTCCAGTTGGTCGAGGCGGTGTTGGCCGAGGGGCATCGCGATGTGCCGGACTTCCTTAGCCGTTCCGAAGGAACGCCGCCGGAAGGACACGTGCTTCGGATGCCCGAAGCCGCGGACGCCTCGATCCCCGTGCAGCCGCACCTGATCGTCGAGCTTTTGTCCAAGTAAGCCCCCTGATTGCCGCCAGTTTCGTCATTTCGATCGGAGCTTTAAGATGCGTATTCGATGGCGCGGCCTTGAATTGCCCAGCCTGGTCACGGCCGAACGATCGACGCTTTCGTCCACGTACGGTAAGTTCGTTGCGGAGCCCTTTGAGCGCGGTTTCGGAGTGACTGTCGGGAACAGCCTCCGCCGCATTCTGCTAAGCAGCCTCGAAGGTAGCGCGATCACGCAGATCAAGCTGCACGGCGCTCAGCATGAGTTCAGCAGCCTGCCTGGCGTGATCGAAGACGTCACCGACATCGTCCTCAACGTGAAGTCGCTGGTCGTCAAGAACCACAGCGATCAGACCCGCGTTGTGCGGATCGAAAAGAATGAGAAGGGTCCGATCACCGGCGCCGACGTTCGCACGGACGACCAAGTCGAGGTGCTCAACAAGGATCATCTGATCGCCACGCTGACCGAAGACGTGCCGTTCCTTCTGGAAATGGTCGTCGAGAACGGCCGCGGTTACGTTCCGGCCACCGAGCACACGCCGCAGGTTCAGGAGATCGGCATCATCCCGATCGACGCCGCGTATAGCCCCGTCACGCGTGTTCGCTACGAGGTCGAAGAGACCCGCGTCGGACAGAAGACGAACTATGATAAGCTGACGATCGAGATTTGGACGAACGGTTCTGTCGGCCCGGAAATGGCGCTGGTTGAATCCGCCAAGATCCTGCGGAAGCACCTGAACCCGTTCCTCCAGTATCACGAGTTGGGCCCGATGGTGCACAGCGAGGCCCGCACGTTCGGCGGTCCCGCCGTTGACGAGGCCACCGAGGCCAAGCTCTCGATGAGTCTGGCAGAGCTGGAATTGTCCGTCCGGGCCACCAACTGCCTGGAATCCGAGAACATCACCACCGTGCGTGACTTGGTGTCTCGCACCGAAGACCAGTTGCTCGAAGTTCGCAACTTCGGTGAGACCACATTGGCTGAAGTCCGCGAGAAGCTCGCTGACCACGGCCTGCGACTGGGGATGCGGTTGCAGACCGCCTCCGCCGCGATCCTGTAATGTTGCAAACCACCCTGCCGCGGCCGCTGGTCGCGGGACGAATATAACTGTCGAACAAGCCGCGACCACCGGTCGCGCAGAAACACTGCCATGCGACACCGACGACGAGGCCGCATTCTTGGCCGCAATCCCAGCCACCAGCGTGCCCTGCTCCGCGCCTTAGCCAGCGCCCTGTTCCTGACCGAGCGCGACGCCGAGGGCGAGCCGAACAAGCCCAAGGTTAAGGGTCGGATCGTCACCACGATCCAAAAGGCGAAGGAAGTTCGACCGTTGGTCGAAAGATGCATCACGCTTGCCTGTCATGCATTGCCGCATCAGGAAGCCGCCGACCACTTGGAGCCCAGCGCCGAGCGGCACAGCGACCAGTGGCGCGCATGGCGCACGAGTCCGCAATGGAAAGAGTGGTGCCAAGCGATCGCCCCAGTGGTGGCCGCACGTCGCCGCGCCCTGCGGCTCTTAGGCGACAAGCAAGCCGTCCGCATCCTCTTTGAGGACATCGCCCCGCGGTTTGCCGATCGCACTGGCGGTTACACACGCGTCCTCCGATTGCCCAAGCCGCGGCTTGGCGACGCTGGCACCCGAGCCGTGCTCGAACTCGTCGGCAAGAACGACCGCGTTCGCCGCAAGGCCGCCCGTCCGTCGTTCGAGACCGACGAGCCGGAAGTCGCAAAGCCCGAAGCTGCCGCCGCCCCAGAGGCTGCCTCTGACGAGGCGAAGTAAGCGGGAATCGTCGGATTCCACGCAGCATCTTTCGTACTCGGCCAGTGCGTGCCACGTGCGCCGCTGTCGTGGTGCACTTCGTGGACCTCGCGTTGGACGCGACAGTCATCTCTCTCGCCAATTTTCGCCGGATCCCTTTTGGATCAATGGCGTCTCTCTTGCCTTCGTTTGTATGCTTAGGGTGCAGACGTCGTAATCGCGCCGATTACGTGGGACAGGCGGCTTTCCTCATGACCCCACCACTCCGGGGAGAATGCTGCACCATCGTGTGGCTGCCTGGCGACTGCTTTGAGCTATACTTCTCCAGTCGCGTTACTGTCGGCATCCGGTTCTTCCACCTTCCTGGAACATCATGCGGCCACGCTCTCGCCACGATGCGGTAACGGAGATCGCCTGGGCCTGCCGGCTTTGCGGCCTCTTGCTCAGCGTCGCAGTGCTTTCTGGGTGCCTGCAAGAGGCGCCAAGTACGCCAGCGTCGGAGTCCCCGACGGTGACGGTCAGTCTGCCAGTCGAACAGCAGGTGGCAGACTATGCCGACTTTACCGGCCGAACCAAAGCTGTCGATGCCGTCGAAATCCGGGCCAGAGTCACCGGGTACCTCGACAAAGTCTGCTTCGAGGAAGGCGCGGAGGTCAAGAAAGGGGACCTGCTGTTTGAGATCGATCCCCGGCCGTTCCAGGCGAAGTACGACCAAACGCTGGCGAAGATCAAGCTCTGCCGGGCGGACCTGCAATATCGCAAGGCGGAACTCGCTCGGACATCGAAGCTCGTGGTCACCAACGCCGTCAGCCAGTCGGACTACGATCAAAGCGTCGCGGCGCACGATCAGGCCATCGCGGCCCTGGCTGCCGCCGAGGCGACTGCCGAAGAGGCAAAACTCCATCTTTCATACACCAAACTCCTCTCTCCCATCGACGGCGAGGTCAGCCGCGCTCTGATCACCAAGGGAAACTTGGTCACTGCCGACCAGACGCAGTTAACCACCGTTGTTTCCGTCGATCCGATCTACGTCTACTTTGATGTCGACGAACAAACGATTCTTGACGTTAGGGAAGACGTGCGAACTGGTCGTATCAAGGTACGGGAGAAAGAGCAGGTGCCGGTGCAGATGGGCCTGATGAATGAGAAAGGCTTTCCGCACAACGGCTACCTGGATTTCATGGACAACCAGATCAATCCGAACACCGGCACGATCACCGTCCGCGGCGTGTTCCCCAATCCACAGCCTGCCCTCGGCGGACGCATCCTGAAGCCTGGCAATTTCGCCCGGGTACGAGTCGTCAGCAGCGAGCCGCAGCAGGCCATGCTGGTCGCCGAGCGGGCGATGGCTGTCAGTAGCGACCAGGGGCAAAAGTACGTGTTGATCGTGGATGACAAGAATGTGGTTCAATATCGCCGCGTCACGCCCGGCAAAACCGAGGGCTCCCTGCTCGTGATCGAAAAAGGACTGAGCCGCACCGATCGGGTGATTGTCGGCGGACTGCAACGGGTGCAGCCAGGCGAAACGGTGGTCCCCAAGCTCGTCGACATGAAAACGTTCATCGAGCGCGAAGATGCCGGAGCCAATTCCCCCATTCCGCCAATTGATTCAAAGAAAAAATAGCGGGGATGCGTTTCTCAACATTCAGCACCATACGCCGTGTTCTCACGCTTCTTCATTGACCGCCCGATCTTCGCTTCCGTGCTGTCGATCGTGATTACGATCGCCGGGCTGGTGGCGCTCTTTGTGCTGCCCATCGCGCAGTACCCCGAGATTGCCCCCCCGACCGTGCAGGTAGCGTGCATTTATCCGGGCGCGAGCGCCAAGGTAGTCGCCGACACCGTGGCCGCGCCGATCGAGCAGCAGGTAAACGGCGTCGAGAACATGCTCTACATGTCGTCCCAGTGCACGAGCGATGGGGCGTACAGTCTGACAATCACGTTCAAGCTGGGCACCGACCTGGACATGGCCCAGGTGCTGGTCCAAAACCGCGTGTCGCTGGCGCTGCCGATGTTGCCCGACGTAGTCAAGCAGACCGGCGTGACGACAAAAAAGCAATCGCCCAACATCATGTTGGTCGTGAATTTGGTCTCGCCCGACCACCGATACGATCAGCTTTACCTGAGCAACTTCGCGACGATCAACGTCAAGGATGAGCTCGCGCGTCTGGACGGTGTCGGGGACGTCGCCTTTCTCGGGCAGCGCGACTACAGTATGCGCATCTGGCTCGATCCAGGCAAGCTCGCTTCGTTGAACCTGACGGCCAACGAGGTGGTGGCGTCGCTCCGTGAGCAAAACGTCCAAGTCGCCGCCGGACAGATAGGGCAACCGCCCTCGCCCACCGGCCTCGATTTCCAATACACCGTCACAACCCTCGGCCGGCTGACCGATTACACCCAGTTCGGCGACATCATCATCAAGACCGGCAGTCAGGGCCAAGTGACGCGGTTGCGCGATGTGAGCCGGATTGAACGCGGCGCCAAGACCCAGGATCAGACCTGCACGCTCGACGGGGAGCCGACCGTTGGTTTGGCCGTCTTCCAACTGCCCGGCGGCAACGCCGTGGACACGGCCAAGCGCGTCGGCGACAAGATGAAGGAACTCAAGAAGGGCGGAGTGTTTCCCCAAGGCCTCGATTACGCGATCGTTTACGACACCACGCCGTTCGTCATCGAGTCAATCCATGAGGTCCGCAAGGCCCTGATCGAGGCCATCGGCTTGGTCGCGTTGGTGGTGCTGCTGTTTCTGCAAAATTGGCGGGCGACCGTCATTCCGCTCATCGCAGTTCCTGTCTCGCTGGTCGGCACGTTCGCCGTCATGGCCTGCTTGGGCTTCAGCCTCAACAATATTTCCCTTTGTGGACTGGTCCTGGCCATTGGCATTGTCGTCGACGACGCCATCGTTGTCGTGGAAAACGTCGAGCGGTGGATCGAGCATGGTCTATCGCCACGCGAGGCTGCGTACAAGTCGATGGAAGAGGTTACCGTGGCGGTCATCGCCATCGCCTTCGGTCTGAGCGCGGTGTTCGTCCCAACGGCATTCCTCTCCGGTATCACCGGGCAGTTCTACCGGCAGTTCGCGTTAACTATCGCGACAGCCACGCTGATATCGGCGTTCAACTCCCTGACGTTGAGCCCGGCGTTGGCAGCCATCCTGCTGCGACCGCGCGACGCCAAGAAGGATGTGCTCACGCGATTCTTGGATACGTTCTTCGGCTGGCTCTTCCGCGGTTTCAACGGCCTGTTCCAGCGGACCACCTCGGTCTATGAGCGGTTGGTCCGCCTCTGCGTCCGCGGCGCGGCGGTGGCGATCTTGGTTTACATCGGACTGCTAGGGCTGACCTACCTGGGGTTCAACGCCGTACCGACGGGCTTCGTGCCGCAGCAGGACAAGGGATATCTGCTCGTCAACGCGCAACTGCCGGACGCCGCTTCGTTGGGTCGGACGCAAGTCGTCGCCCGCCGAATGGATCAGATCGCCCGCGAAATCGCCGGCGTGCAGCACACGGTGACGATTGCCGGGCAGTCGTTCTTGTTGAACGCCAACGGCTCGAACTTCGCCTCGATGTTCGTAATTCTCGAACCGTTCGAGCACCGTCGCGACGATGCAAGTCGCAGCGCGGATGCCGTTGCCGCGAAGCTGCGCAAACGCTTTTTCTCGGAGATCGATGACGCCCAGGTTGCCGTGTTCGGGGCGCCGCCCGTCGAGGGCATCGGCAATGCCGGCGGCTTCAAGCTAATGGTCGAAGCCCGCGGCGACGCGAATCTTCCCGAGCTGCAAACGCAGGTGGATAACCTGGCGAAAAAAGGAAACGCCGAGCCGGGGCTTGTCGGGCTGTTCGGCATGTTCCGCGCCTCGACCCCGCAACTCTACGCCGACATCGACCGCACCAAGTGCAAAACCATGGGCGTCGCCCTAAGCGACGTCTTCAATACGCTCCAGGCCTGTCTTGGCAGCTACTACGTCAACGATTTCAACGAGTTCGGCCGTACCTGGCAGGTCAATGTCCAGGCCGATGCCCAATTCCGCGCCCGGGCGGCCGGCGTTAAGCAATTCAAGGTCCGCAACGCGCAAGGCGAAATGGTGCCGCTAGGCTCGCTTTGCACTCTTCGCGACTCCCAAGGGCCGATGCTGTTGAATCGCTACAACACGCACACCGCCGCGGCCATCAACGGCGAATGGACGCCGGACATCAGCTCTGGCCAAGCGATTAGCATGATGGAGAAGCTCGCCAAGCGCGAACTGCCTCGCTCGATGACTTACGAGTGGACGGAGTTGACCTACCAGCAAATCTTGGCCGGCAACACGGCGATCTTCATTTTCCCGCTTTGCATCCTTTTCGTCTTCCTAACCCATTCCGCCGAGTACGAAAGCTGGGCCCTGCCGCTGGCCATCATCTTGATCGTGCCGATGAGCCTGCTTTGCGCTTTGGCCGGCGTGTGGTTCCGCGGCATGGACAACAACCTGTTTACGCAGATCGGTTTCGTCGTGCTCGCGGGGCTGGCGTGTAAAAACGCCGTGCTCATCGTCGAATTCGCCAAGCAGCAGCACGAGCATGGAATGGACGTGCCGCAAGCTGCCGTCGAAGCCTCGAAACTCCGGCTCCGGCCGATCGTCATGACCTCGATGGCCTTCATCCTGGGCGTGGTGCCGCTCATGCTCGCCTCGGGCGCCGGGGCCGAGATGCGGCGAACCCTCGGCACCGCCGTCTTTGCCGGCATGTTGGGCGTCACCTTCTTCGGCGTCTTCCTGACGCCCGTGTTCTACTACGTCCTGCAGTCGTCGCCGGCGCGATGGCTTTTGCCGGGGCGGCGGGATCGATAGAAGCCACTTCCCTCAGCTTGCCAGTTCGCCTTCCTCCCACACGGTTTTGTATGCGCCAAGACGCTCGAAGTACTCGAGCATTCGTTGGTAGAACCGGTCGCTGCTCAACGTGGCGCTGTCGCCGATGACCAACAGCTTGCGCCGGGCGCGGGTCAGGGCGACGTTCATCCGACGGACATCGCTCAAAAAGCCAATCTCGCCCTTGGGATTAGAGCGGACCAGCGAAAGGACCACCACCTCCTTTTCGCGACCTTGGAAGCCGTCGACGCTGTCGATCTCCAAACCCTGCACCGGCAGCAGCTCGCGGAGCCGCCGCACCTGGGCAGCGTACGGGGCAATCACGGCAATGTCGGCCGGACGAACTCCGCTGCCCAACAGCTCCTGCACCTTGCGACGGGTCAACTCTGCTTCCTGCGGGTTCAGTCGGCTTTCGCCGTCCGGCTCCAACTCCTCGTCGAAACCTGCCCCAGCCGTGTCGATGAACTCGACCGGCGTGCGGGTCGCGGGCCCGTCTTGCACGTCGGGCAACTCGGCCAGCAGATGGCCACGAACCGCCGGGGCGGCCTCCAACTGGCCATCATAAAACTCCGCCGACGAGAAACCCATGATCGACTCGTGCATGCGATACTGCACCGTCAGGCGGTGAGCAATCGGCGGCCCGTAGAGCGAGATGATTCGCTCGAACAGGCTCACACCGAATCCCTCGGCTGCCGCCTCGCGACTCACGACCGTGGGCGGCAACTGGCAATGATCGCCCGCCAACACGACGCGGTCGCATCGCAGCAGCGGTATCCAACA
>JAJFUI010000188.1 GCA_021372555.1 Planctomycetaceae bacterium
CGATCTCTACGATCGGCCTGGATCGGAGAACGACGCCACGTCGCAGTGTCTGACGCTCGTCCGCCGCCGCCTGGCTAGCCTGGAAAAGGATGTCGCCAAGCGGTCCAGCGAGCAGGTGCAGGTGCTGGAGGACCGGCTCAACTCGGCCGACGCGATGAAGACGGACGACCCGGCCCGCGCACGAAAAATCTATCGCGCCGTCATCGAGCTCTATGCCGACAAGCCTTGGGCCGCCGACGTCGTCCGCCGAGCGAAAAAGTCGCTCGACGGCAAATAGCGAAGCATCGCACGCCAATGGCGATTGATGGGTGCCATGTTAACGGCGTAGGGTGCCATGCTTGCTAAGCGAGCGCAGCGAGACAGCAAGCATGTTTGTCGTCCGAGCATGCCCACGGCTACTTTCGCAGCACTTTTCCGTCGTTGGCGATCAGCACGAAGTTGTCTTCCCTTCGATTCCGGCGGACGTCGTACGCCTTGTAAACGTCTGCCGATACGGGCACGCCCTGCAGATACTGAAGCTCGGCGTCCTGCTTCATCTTGACCGGCGGGCGGGGCTTCGGATCGTTGCTCAGATTGATCACCAGCAGCGGCCCACCGCCGTACCAGGAAAGCATCAAACGCCTCATCGTGTCGTCGTCAAACGCAACGGTATCGTCGCCGTACGATTCCCATTTGTCCGTAAACAGGATCGCCACTCTCTTTCCTCGGAACTCGGCTAGGCGATGCGTGCGGCCGTCGGCCGTTTTGAAGGCGAAGTCGGGGGCCAAGTCGCCACGAAACAGCCGGTTGGGCGCCACGGCGAACGCGCCAAGCTCAAACGGCTTCTTCGCCGGTTTGTCGGCGGGAACCACAACTTCCTGGACGAGCTGGCCCGCTTCTTCCGGACGCTCGTTCCTCTTCCCGTCCGGCCCATACAGTTCAATCGCCAACTTGTAGACGCCCGGGGCGACGTTCTCCGCGTCGAAGTTCCCTTTGGCGTCGACGGTGAAAGTGTGATTCTGCCCCGCCCGGTCGGCTGCCCGGCCGGCCTCCGATTCGAGCCATTGCCGCTCCCATTTCTTTCTTGCGTCGGGCGTGAGCTTCGCGGATTCCTCAGTGACGGGAACGAGCGGCCGCTGGAAGATCAGACAGCCGTTGCCGCGGGCCACCGCGATCTCTCGCGACCCGGCTGCCGCCAGTGTGGCCCGGCCGTGCACCGGTCGCCCCCGCCGGGCGAACTCGATGCGTGCGGTCTTGCCCGGCGTTACATCGACCGACAGCGATCGCCAGTCGCAGAATGACTCGCCGGCAATCGAATTGAACTCCGAGGCAAAAATGAATCGGCCAACCTGCTCGACAGGGGAAGAAGGCGACGCACCGACAGCCCACCGTTGCGGCCGCACATGCTCGAAGGCGAACCGGCCGTCGGACTCCAGGGTGGCGGAATAGCGCCAGTCAATACTCGGCCGTTTGTCGTCCTGGCCCGACGAATCGGCATTATAGAGCTGGACGGTTGTCTTGCCGTTCGAGTCAGGGTCGTGCGGGCGTTCGAACCGACCCTCGACGCGGCCCCAAGGTTGGAGCACGACCTGTTCGTGGGCGTCGAGCTCCTCGGCGGTGATCTCGGCGGCGCCCCAGTCGTCGACAACGCCGACGACGTAGGGCTCCGAGGGCCGCGGCAGGCTGAATCGCCCATCAGCATCCGTCCGCTGGCACATCGCCAACGAGGGGAAATACAGGGTGCCGATCGACTTTTCGGCGTGGCCGCCCTCGACCGTCCATTGCTCCGTGGCCGTCGAGACGAACACCTTGGCTCCGGACACTGGCGAGCCGTCCGGCCGTTTTACCACGCCGGCGACTGCTCGGCCGGGTTGAAGCTCAATATCCCGGGTTTGCGCACTATCGTGGACGATGAACTTGGGAGACAGCCTTCCAACGTAGCCGGCGGCCACATAATGAAGTCGCCACTCCGCGCAATCCACCCCCGACGCGTCCGCGAACGTGATCCGATAGCCGCCCTCTCCGTCGACGTCAACGTTCGGATACGTGAACGAACCGTGGCGGTTCTTCGCCATCTCGCCGTTGACAGAAACGTGGACGTTCCCAATGGGCTTCTTTGTCACCGCATCGAGCACCCGGCCGGAAATCACAACCGGCCGAGGCAGCGTGACGACGTACTCCTTTTCGCGAGCCGTAAGCTTCGGGCGGACCGTGGCATAGCCGTCCTTGCTGACCGCAACGCTCCCTTCGCCTTCTGGCGAGCTGGTCGATGTCCAACGGCCACTCTCGTCGGTTTTCCCCTGTTCGCACATCCAAGAATCGTCTTGCGATATAGGTGGAATGGAATCCTGGCGTCCAACGGTGGCCCCAGCTACAGGTTTGCCGTCGGCGTCAATGACACGAACCGTGATGGGCGTTCCCCGCTTCAAGTGAAAGTCCACCGGTCTCATGCCCACTTTGATTTTGATGTCGCGATGCTGATCCGCCATGCCGCGAGCGCCGGCGACGAGCTTGTTCGGACCAGGAAAGCACGTGGCGAAGCGATACCGCCCGTCGCCGTCCGTCGTTGTCCCCGCGTGTGTCCCGAGCGGCGAAAAGCCTCGGCAGAGAGCCACGCGAGCGTTCTCCACCGGCTTCCCGTTGGCGTCGGTGACACGTCCGCTGACCACCACTCCGGGCGTCATCTCGAACACGGCCTTCTGCGCCCGCAGATCCGGCAGTTGCGAGGCGCAATCGTCCTTGTCGAGGTAGAGGTGAACGTGCTCGTCGTGCGTGACGCGGATCGTCAAGCCGGCGAGGTCTTTCGGCAGGCCGTCGCAACGCCACTGCCCCTGCCGGTCGGTCGCAATCTCCTGCGATCCGATGATCCATTCCCGGTCCTCACTGCCAGGGAATGTCAGTGCGACGCGAGCGCCGACAACGGGACGACCGGACGGATCCCGCACGACGCCGCCGAGTTTCAGACCTTGTTTCAGCGTGAACGTGGACTTCCCTGGAGTGGGCCTCTTCGGAGCGTCCCATTGGGTCACTGTGGCGACGTACCCCTTCGCCTCGATTCTCATCCAAACGTCGCGATTGGCGGCAGCCGACCATCGGGCCCAAGTCGTGCCGCCGGCATCGGTGCTCGTTCGATCCCAGTCGAGCTCAATGTCGTCGGTACTGCTTGGCCTCCGAGGCTGGGAAACCATGGTGACGGTGGCCCCGGCGATCGGCTTGCCAGCCGAATCGACAACTTTGACGAGCATGGCGTGTTGCGGATCGCGTACCCGCTTACGCGGCTGCGGGGCGAACCACCGTTGGCATTCATCAAGCGCTTTGATGAACTCCCCGATCGAGCTTTTCGCCCCTTTCCACGACCCGCGGAGACTGCCGGCCAAACTGGAGGCCTTGGGCGAGCCGGGCTCGGCGGCCCGCTCGGCTCGCGCCGCGGGCGTTTGCCAAGCGCTGACAACGAATGCAAGGCCCAGGGCAACCAGCAACGAGACGAGCGTATGACGCATCCGCATGGCATCCTCCTCCGATCGGGTTTCGCAAAACCGAAGGAGAATACCTCTTCTGAGCCGTTTGGATCAATACCAGAAGCCGCGATTCCAGGCGTCATGCTTGCCAAGCCGGCGCAGCGAGATCGAGCATGAACAGCAAGGCGATTCGAGCTATCGGCGTTCTAGCGGAAATTGCCGAGCGATTGGACGTACTTGACCGACTCGGCGATGTAGCGTTTCGTCTGGGCCTCGTCCATCTCGACGCCTTTCTCGCCCTCGACCTCGAT
>JAJFUI010000156.1 GCA_021372555.1 Planctomycetaceae bacterium
TACTTGTAGATGGTGCGAAGTTTCACCAAACAAGTAGGAGCATGTATCATGCGAACCTCTGTGGTTCCCTCTCTCTTAACCCCCGGCCGCATTGCCGAACAGCTTGGGGTGCCTCTGCCGAGAGTGCTGTACGTTCTCTCGACCCGGCCACACATTCAACCATCGGCACGGGCGGGCTGTTTGCGCCTCTTTGACGGCCATGCCGTGGCCCAGGTACGCCATGAATTGAACGGCATCGACGCGCGGCGCAGCAGGGAAGGCGGCGCGGACCATGCGTAGCAACCTTTGCCGTGATAACGACCAGTCGGCCACCACGTTCCAACGGCTATTACTTGACACGAAAGCGGCTAGTCGTGCGCTGTCTGTGTCACCCAGGACATTATGGGCCTTGACGTACCCCAGAGGGCCGATTCGCTCTGTACGCCTTGGGTCAAGGGTTCTGTACAGCCCGGCGAGTTTGGCCGCCCACATTCAGCAAGTCGAAGCCCAACAGGCGGGCGAAAAACGCGAGGTGGGAAAATGACTCCACTTGAACTGGTCCTATCGGCGCTGCCCGACGCGAGGCAAGTTGGCGACAATCAGTGGTCGGCGAAATGTCCAGCCCATGATGATAAAACAGCGAGCTTGTCGATTGCTGAGGGCGACGGCGGCAGAGCAATTCTACATTGCCATGCCAAATGCACTCCCCGAGCGATCTGCGACGAACTTGGCTTAGGGATGCGCGACCTGTTTCCGGGAACGTCAACGGCGTCGGCATCGGCGAAACCCCGTGAAACCGCGAAAACAACAGAGGTCCGCCGACACGCCAATGGAAAGAAGCTCCAAACCTACGCAACGGCGGAAATGGCAATCGCCATTTTGGAACGCAGTCGGGGGCCTTGTTCCGCCAAGTGGGCATACCATAACGCGCAGGGCGAGGTTGTCGGCTGGACATTGCGGTGGGATAAGTCGGGCGGCAAGGAAATCCTGCCAGTTTCGTTGACTGCCGACGGCTGGATTGTGGGCGGTATGCCTACACCAAGGCCGCTGTACCGACTTCCCGAACTTACAGTGGCACGCCGCGTTTACGTCACGGAAGGCGAAAAGGCGGCCGACGCGGGCCGCGCGCTTGGTCTGGTGACGACGTGTTCCGCTCACGGCGCGCAAAGCGCCAAGCAGACGGACTGGTCACGACTGGCCGGCAAGGAAGTCGTATTACTCCCCGACAACGACACGGCGGGGCAGCAATACGCCGACACCGTGGCCCGCATCCTCGCGAAGCTACATCCGGCCCCGGTAATCAAGTACGTCGAACTGCCTGACCTGCCCCCGAAGGGCGACCTTTACGATTTTGTTGCGACACGCATTTCCGAAGGAAGAAACTAACCATGAATGTCGTCCATGAAGATATACGCCAAGAAATTGAAGCCCTTGCCGACGCGGCGGAAGTATCCACCGCGCCGGCAACGGACAACGTGCCTGCGCGATTCCAGCCGTTCCCAATTGACGCCTTGCCGACACCGTTTGCCCGGTTCGTGCGGGCGGCCTGCGAGGCGATCGGTTGCGATCCGTCTTTCCTTGCTCTGCCTCTGTTAGCCGTTGCGGCGGCAATGATCGGAACATCGCGTGTCTTGGAGTTGAAACGCGGCTGGCACGCCCCGGCGATTCTCTGGGTGGGAATTGTTGGCGAAAGCGGCACGATGAAGACGCCGGCGCTGAAACTCATCCTTAAACCAGTCACGAAGCGGCAGAGAGACGCCCTTAAACGTCACGCCGAAGCAATGAAGCAATTCGAGGCTCAAATGGCCGGCTACGAAAAGGCCCTGGCCGTGTGGAAGCGAAATGCACGAAATAATGAACTTCCACCGGCAAAGCCCGAACCGCCGAAGGTCGAGCGTTGCATGGTTTCCGATGCGACAGTAGAAGCGATAGCTCCAATACTCTTGGAAAACCTAAGGGGATTGTTGTCCGCTATTGATGAATTGTCGGGCTGGTTTGGCGGTTTCGACCGCTACAGCAACGCAAAAGGGTCGGATGTTGCGCACTGGCTGTCGATGTACTCGGCGCAAAGTATGGTGGTGGATCGAAAAACAGGGATACCAAGAACGATCTTTGTTCCAACGGCGGCGGTAAGCATCGTTGGCGGAATCCAGCCGGGAACATTACGCCGGGCCTTGGGTGTCGAGCATCGAGAAAACGGCCTGTTGCCCCGATTGCTACTTGCGTGTCCGCCTCGGCAGGCCAAGCGATGGAGCGAAGCCGAAATTGGCAAGGACGTTGAACAACAGTACGCGGCAATAATCGACCGGCTGGCAGCGCTGGAGCCGGCTCAAGACGAACAGGGCGAACCTTGCCCGGTGGTATGGCGATTATCGCGCGACGCCAAGGCGGTTTGGACACCGTTCTACAACGCCCACGCGGCTGAACTGGCGGAATTAACTGGCGACTTGGCTGCCGCGTGGTCCAAGCTGGAAGAAACGGCAGCCCGGCTGGCATTGATCTTCGCTTGCGTTAAGGCCGTTCAGGTCGCTCTTCCGGCAAAGCCTTGGCTGTCGGATGGCCCTGCCCCTCAACCCGCCAACGAAGTGGACGGCGACACCATGCGCGCTGCTATCGAGTTGACGCAGTGGTTCAAGGCCGAAGCCCGGCGAGTGTATGGCCTGCTAAGCGAGAGCGACGAAGACCGTGACCGGCGGCGGCTGGTTGAATGGGTCCAACGTCGCGGCGGTGCAACTACCGCACGCGATGCACAGAAGGGGTGTCGCTGGTTGCGTGAGACAGGCATGGCAGAAACGGCACTTAACGACTTGGCGAAGGCAGGTTTTGGGGATTGGCAGAATATCCCTAGCGGGACAACGGGAGGCCGGCCTAGCCGTACCTTTCGCCTGTCAACGCAGTCGGCGGTCGGCGAAACCCTTGGAATGCAAGCCGAAAGTCTAGGTTCAGGTGACGCCGACAACAAGTGACTTCGATCAAATTACCAACCAACAAGGAAGAACATCATGGCGCTATCCAAACAGTACATCGAACATCTTGAGCGGGAATGGCGGATCGTTGGCGCGAGAGTGGAGAGCGAAGACGAAGAACACGTCTTGTGCCTGAGTTTCGCCCGTGGCGAGAACGCCATAATCCATGACCGGATTAACCAGAATCGCGATACAGACCGTCTGGCGGAGTTTGAGGCGGCGGCGGGGGATTACGGCGAATTGGAAGGCTTGCTTGATCGTCGTATTGCCATCGTCTTCGATGATCGTTTCCGAACGTCCATTGTAGGCTACCGCGTGAGCTTTCACCCGCTTTCATCGTGTTGGCCCACGACGGATCGGCCCTGTTGAGACATCCCGCGCCGGTCTGGACGGTCGTTGCGCGTCCGGGAGCGTCGGGGCGACCGTAGAGCGGAATGGTTGTTTTGAACGCGGAGCCTGACTATGGTGAATGTGGAGTCGGGGGGCAGGAAGGGGCTGGAGATACGGGTGGCGAGCGGCTGGAGCGTTTTTGAGCACGTGAACCGCCGATTTATACCCCTAAAGAACTATTTGCGATTCAGAATACGCTCTCGATGTTTTCACAAGCACGCTCGCAAGTCGTTCCGCGGTATGCCGTTAGGCACCACAAGCATATATGTGAATCATAATCATCTTAGTGTAGTATAAGGCAGTATGATTGAGGTGTAGGTTGACCGTACCAGATCGCACCGCCGGTTTCGGTAGCGATTGCCGAACGGCCGACATAAGGCCAATTCAGTAAACGACGTGCGCTAGCGTATCGGTGGGACAATATACCGCACCGTCTGCACCGTTTTGGTGGGCGCGTCGTGGTGTCGGCGTACCATGCAACTGACAGAAGGGTTAGACGAATAATGGCTAGCATATCACGCGACCCCAATGGCCGACGGACAATTCAGTTCGTCGGTAGCGATGGCAAGAGGCGGTCGATTCGGCTGGGCAAGTGTTCACAGAAGACGGCCGAAGAGGTGCGGGTCAAGGTGGAACGTCTTGCGACGGCGGCCATTCACAGCACAACATTGGACGAAGAAACCAACCGATGGGTGGCCGACCGCGACGACCACCTATACGACCGGCTGGCAGCGGTTGGGCTCGTCCCCGCACGCGATAGAACTACGCTGAAGGCGTTTGTCGAGTCCTATATTGACGGCCGGGTGGACGTAAAGCCGTTGACCAAAACCAAGTACCGCAGCACCCAGCGAACATTGACGACCTTTTTTGGGGCCGACAAGAGATTGCGGGACATCAGCCCCGGCGATGCCGACGATTGGCGACGGAACTTCATCAAGAAGAGCATTGCCGAGAACACGATTCGCAAGTATACGGCCGTGGCTAAGTTATTCTTTGGCGCGGCAGCCAAGAAACACCTAATCCGTGACAACCCGTTCTCGCACCTCAAGGCCACGATTCTACCCAATCGCGAACGATTCCACGTGTGTTCGGCACGGAATTTGCGCATTGATCTAGCCATTGCCGAAAACTGTCAAGATGGCAGGGAGGCTGTATGGCAGACGAGACGCCGGGGCTCCGCGAGCGTGA
>JAJFUI010000262.1 GCA_021372555.1 Planctomycetaceae bacterium
CTATTCCAGGGACCGATTGGGCGATTTTGGAGACCAAGAACAAGACAACAGCACGCCACAGATTTCCAGGCGCCGGTGCCGTTGAAAAGAGCCCCTTTAGAATCAGCGCATGCATCACGATTAGAGCGGCGGCAACCGCTAACATCGCCGGATTCGCAAGAATCAATAGACCGTATGGCCCTAGTGGGGCATACATGGGGTCAAGCGAGTGCGCATGGCAAGCGGCAGGGGCTGCCGCAACCGCCGTCACAAACATCGCCGATGTCCGTGCAAACCGAGCCCAAGCGATCTTTGTCATTATTGGAGATCCTCATGTCGTCGCCACTTGCCCGCCCTGATCTAATGGCGTGAGGTTCTTCAAAATACAACGCTTGGCCTACCCTGCCAGCCGCTTCTCGATCTGGCTTCGTGCCGCCGCCAGGGCGTCGGGCAGCTTGTCTGGCAGCTTGCCACCGGCTTGGGCCATGTCGGGCCGCCCACCGCCACCGCCCTCGACCAAGGCCGAAACCGACCGGACCCACTTGACGGCGTCCAACCCTCGGTCGACCAAGTCGCGGCTCAGGCCGGCGATCAGAGTTACCTTCTTTTCTTCCTCTTGCCGGTTGGCCAGCAGCACGGCGATCGGCGCGGCTTTGCGCCGCAACTGATCGATCAATTGCCGCAGGTCGTTCGGCCCGCCTGGCACTTCGGCGATCACCACCTTTACGCCGGCCACCTCGGCGGCGCCGGCAATGAGCTGCTCGACGCTCACGCTGCCCGACTTCGGCCCGGCCGCCGCCTGCTTGCGGAGCTGGCGAATTTCCTTGGTCATCGCCTCGACCCGCTCGGGCAGTTCTTCGGCCGAGGCACGCAGCGCGGCACCGGTGCGCCGCAGGAGCGTCTGTATTTGGCGGATGCTCTCCATCGCCCGACGGCCAGTCAGAGCCGTGATGCGTCGCGTGCCGGCGGCCACGCTCTCCTCGCCGATGATCTTCATGATGCCGACCAGGGCCGTGTTGGTCAGGTGCGTGCCGCCACAAAGCTCCTTGCTGAAGTCGCCGGCCGAAACCATGCGGACGACATCCGGATACTTCTCGCCGAACAGCATCATCGCGCCGCTCTTCCGGGCTTCGGCCAGCGGCAGCGTCGTGCAAGTGATCGGCTCGCCAGCCAAAATCTTGGCGTTGACCTCGTTCTCGATTTGCACCAACTCTTCCTCGCTGAGCGCCGACGGGTTGGTGAAGTCGAAGCGGAGCCAATCGTCATCCACCTTCGAGCCCTGTTGCAAGGCATGCTTGCCCAGATGCTTTTGCAGGGCGTAGTGCAACACGTGCGTCGCCGAGTGTGCGCGGCGAATGCCCTGCCGCCGCTCGGCGTCAACGCGGGCGGTAACGGTTGCGTCCAACTCGATCCGACCCTCGCGCAGGTGCCCGCGATGCAGCGTGAATCCGCCGTCGATTTGCGAGTCGATCACTTCGAAGTGGAGCGTCGCTTGCGACGGCGGGTTGCCAACGCGTCCGACGATCTCGCCGGTATCGCCAACTTGGCCGCCCATCTCACCGTAGAACGGCGTCTTATCCAAGACGACGACGATCGGCTCGTCATGATCGACTTCGTCGACATAGTCGCATAGCTGTCCGTTGGCAATGATCGCGACCACCTTGGCGTCCGACACTTCGAGCGTTTCGTAGCCGAGGAAACGGCTGCCGTGCATCGCTTTCTTGAGTCCGTCGAGCGGATCCTGGCGGAACAGTTCGACCTTTTGTCCGCCGCCGGAGTCGATGCCGTGCTGCTCCATTTCGGCATGGAAGCCCTTCCAGTCGAACGCCACGTTGCGCTCGGCGGCCAGGGTCTCGAACAGCTCGGGCGGGAAGCCGTGCGTCTGGAACATGTCGGCAGCGTCCGCCGCGGAAACCGTCGACCGATGCTCGCGTTGCATGTCCTGGAAAATCCGCTCGATGCGATCCAACCCCGCGTCCAGATTGCCCAGGAAATTGGCTTCCTCGTTCTCGATCACGCTGGCCACGGCCGTCACCGTCTGGCCAAGCTCCGGATACGGGCGTTTCATCAGTTCCGCGACGCGGCCGACCAGCTTGTGCAAGAACGGCTCGCGAACGCCCATCTGATGGCCATCGAGCACCGCCCGTCGCAACAGCCTGCGAACGACGTAGCCTTGCTTCTTGTTGCCGGGGTAGACGTTCTCGTGAACCGCGAACGTGCACGCGCGGACGTGGTCGGCGATGCGGCGCAGCCGGCGGCCATTCTCGTCGGCCGGATCATAGCGAACGCCGCAGACCTCGCCTGCCGCCTCGACTAGCGGGCGGAGAATATCGATGTGGAAGTTCGTCTCGACGCCTTGCAGCACCGCCGCCGTGCGTTCCAACCCCATCCCCGTGTCGATGTTCTTGCTGGGCAGCGGCTTCAAATTGTCAGGCGGATCGCCGACGCGATTGAACTGCGTGAACACGAGGTTCCAGATTTCGACCTGGCCAGACGGCGTGCGGAAATAGATTTCGCTGCACGGCCCGCAAACCCCATCCGGTCCTTGGCTCGGCGCGTTGGCCGGCCAGAAGTTCTCGTCCTCGCCGAGCCGGGTGACTTGATTCGACGACAGCTTGATCTCATTGAGCCAGATGTCGGCCGCCTCGTCGTCGTCGAGGTAGACGGTGGCCGAGAGCGCGTCGGGGTCGAGGCCGAGCCACTTTTTACCGGTCAGAAACTCCCACGCCCAGTGAATCGCGTCGCGCTTGAAATAGTCGCCGAAGCTGAAGTTGCCCAGCATCTCGAAGAAGGTGTGATGGTAGGCAGTCCGGCCGACGTTGTCGATGTCGCCTGTGCGGAGGCATTTCTGGCAGGTCGTCGCCCGGGTGAAGTCCAGCTTGCAGCGTCCGAGGAAGTGATCCTTGAACTGATTCATTCCGGCCGGCGTAAACAGCACGGACGGGTCCCAGCGGGGCACCAGCACGTCACTGGGCCGCCGGACGCATCCTTTGGTCTCGAAAAACGCCAGATACTTTTCGCGCAGCTCGTCGGTCTTCATCTCGGGTGTCCTCGAAGTTGAACCCTTCATGATAGCCGCCCAAGGGGGTGGTGCAAAGCGGGGCCAGCCCCGCGCAGGAGGAAGGCAAAGTCGCCGCACGCTCTCATTCCGAGCAGGGCAAAGAACCTCCGAGAAGCGGGTGTACGTCGCGCCACGCCGAGAAGATCCTTCGCCTCGCTCAGGATGACATGCTCTTCAGATGGGCGGTGAAAGTCGGACTTGCAGCCGGCCCGCAAAGAGGCGATGGCGGGCCAGCCAGTTGCAGCCGATGATCGCCCCCTGAGATAGCGGCCTTACGGCAACGCCTGATAGGCCGAGCACGCCGCGTCTTCGTTCACTCGATCGACGTGGCCGTCACAGAACGTGACGACCACAACGCCGGCGTGAATCGTGGGCAGCGGAGGCCAGTAGGTCACCGAGCCCAGCACGTACGGAATTCCGACGAAGGTGTTTTGGAGGACCGGAAGGTCAGCAGGTCTTGGCTGCTCGACCGGCGGTGGCAGTGGCTGATAGTTCGGCCAGGAAAATCCGAACCTGCTATACAGGGTCGCTGCCGGCACCGCTGGCGGCCGCTCGTCCCACCGTCTTGGGGTCGTGGCGGAAAGTGCGAACACTCTTTCGGAGAGCATCACCGTCTGCGACTGTGATTTGACGTCGGACAGCGTCAACGCATTGGTTGCCCCTATGCTGTAGTCGCGGAAAACGCCCAATGCGCCGGGCGATCCCCCGGCGACCGGTTGAAGCGGAACTGCCACGGTGTCCTGCTGCGGATCGGTGGACGGTGGCACACTGCCGACGGTCGTAACATTGTCACCGCCGTAGGCCCCGATGTTCACAACGTACGTCAACGGGCACGTTCGGTCGGCAGCCGCAGCGTCATCCGGGCACACAAGCTCCTTGACGACCACCTGCTGCCCGTTGCCAGTACGCCAACCGGCCGCTCCCTCCCAGAGGTCCATGCGGCCCATGTAGGGCAGCAACACGACGGCCCAACTGCAAGTGATCGGGGCCGGGGTCGCCGGTATTCTGTTCACATAGCCCGGCAGGTGCTGCTTAGCGCTCTCGTAGTGCTGGATCGCTAGGCCGATATTCTTCTGATTGTTGACGCATTGGGCGAGTCGGGCGTGTCGGCGAGTGGCCTGGATCGCGGGGAACAGCATCCCGGCCAAGACACTAATGATGGCAATGACGACCAGAAGCTCGACGAGGGTGAAACCCCGGCGGCCAGAGGACTCCGTCGAACGTTTGCCTTCAAAGACCGTGTGCCCGCTCCGAGGTAGCGCCATGATCCGGCCTCCCTGTATCCGTCGCATTGCCCTGCTCGCCCTCTATTCTTCCACAACTCGGAGGAAAACGCTAGCGGGATTAGGCCGCGATGGCGTCCTCGCCCCCATCGGCAATGGCCGACAACCGCCGAATGCCGGGACTTTCCTGCCGACCAACGGCTATTGGCTGCCCGTTGCTTTCGTTGGCCAGGATTGCCAAGGACGGCTCCCTCCCAGGCGTTGTTGTAACCACCCCCTCATCCCCGTCTCACCCCATTTCCTCTGTTCGCCCCTCTTTCCCGTGAAAATCACTGGATTTTCCCGGCGGATTGTGAGACAATAATCCGTGGGCAAGGCCCCGGTTGTGGGCATGATCTTTTTCGAGGGAGCAATTATATGATCCGCCCTAGGTCTCGGTACCGCCGCGCGTTCACGTTGGTCGAGTTGCTGGTGGTGATCACCATCATCGGCACGTTGATGTCTCTTTTGATGCCGGCCGTCCAGTCCGCGCGTGAGGCCGCTCGCCGCAACACCTGCCTGAACAATCAGAAGCAGCTTGCTACGGCCATGCTCAATTTTGAGGCCCATCGCCACTGCTTCCCAGGCTACGTCAATCCGCTGCAGATGGTCAATTCTGTAGCGGGCAGCACGATCACCATACCGGTAGCCTGGGTCGTTCCGTTGCTTCCGTATCTTGAGCACAGGGACATGTACGATCAGCTAGTGAACGCGGGAGCTAGCGGCGATACACTTA
>JAJFUI010000277.1 GCA_021372555.1 Planctomycetaceae bacterium
TAGTCAACAAGGCCTAATCAAAGTAAGAACCAAGCAAGCGATTAAGTAACATGACGAGAGACCAATTGCTGCGGCGGTAGACGCCTGCGCTACGGGGAAATCATCGCGTTCCGTCGCGCGCCGGGGGGCAAGCAGCGGGGTGGCGTTGGACCTGCAGGCAGGCGTCTGCCGCCCCGCGTCCACTTAACTTGCAATCTCGTCAGGAAGGGAGGACTACTTCCTGCATGATTCGCCCTGGTTTAGAATCTCTATTCAGTCCTTAAGTTCTGTTCTTAGCGACGAGGATCGCGATTCACGGCGACCGTTTCGTCCCTCTTGTTTGCATCGCGATTCTGCTCCCTCCGCCTTTCTTGGAGAGTCCACATCATGAAGGTTTCATTGTTAAAGACCGCGGTCGCATGCGCCGCGACGGTCTTCGTTTCGCCGCAGTTGGCGTTCGCGCAATCCGCTTGGAACGTGGCTAATGGGGCCTTCGACAATCCGTCGAATTGGAATCCTAACGGCGTTCCTGGAGCTGCGGACGACGCCGTCATCAACAACGGCGGCACGGCAACGTTCAACACTCCGACCTTGGATGTGAACACGTTGACGGTCGCTTCTGTCGGCGGTTCGAGCGGTACGCTGGCTGTGACCGGCGGCGATTTGTACGGCAATGGAATTAAAATTGGCGAGAACGGCACGGGGACGGCAACAGTCAATAATGCAATTCTGCGAGCCGGAGGAAGCGGCAGTCTCTTCGTCGGCGGTCAAGATGGAACGGGGACGGGAACGCTCACCATATCCGGCGGTCCGGCCACGCGCGTCACGTCAGGCGATGATATTGGCGTCGGCCGAGTCGGCACCGGCACGCTGAACGTGCAAGGCGGCGAGGTTCAAGGCGGCTACACCTTTATTGGGAAGTATGGCACGGGAACCTGGAATCACTCGGGTGGTTTATTCCGTCAATCGTTTGGAGACATCGAGATCGGCGACGGCGGTCGCCCTGATCAGATCGATAACCCCGGACCGCGTACTGGAATCATCAATATTACGGGCGGTGTTATGCAGGTCGCCGATCATTTTGCCATTGGCAATCGGAGCGGCACCGGCACGGTAAGCATTAGCGGCGGCATTCTCGCCGCTACCGGCGGTAACGCTGACGGGAATATCTACGTCGGACGCGGCATGAACTGGGAGGGTGAGCCCAGCGGGTCGGGCGGTCCCGTCTCGCTTCGCGTTACCGGCGACGATAGCACGATCATTGCTGACGGCGGTTTCTTCATGAATACGGCCAACGTCGCCATCTCCTCGACGCTGATTGCCGAGATTACTGGAACGACGCACACGACCATTCGCGTCACCGGCGACGCCGATATCACCAATGGCAAGCTGGCGGTCGATCTCACCGGCTATACGCCAGTGAGCGGCAACAGCTGGACGATCCTCACCGCTGGAGCTGACCTAACTGCTGACAAGACCGCGGTGGACGCAGTTGTCGCCGGCGCGGGCTTCGACCCATTGGTTCATTCCGGCGGCGGGACGCCAGGAGCGCTGCTAGGCCCATTCGCCTCGACGGACTTCTCGCTTGCTCCTTTGACTCCAGGCCTATCTTGGAACGTCTCTTACGCGAATAACTCCGTCACGCTGAGCGTGACTGGTACGGCGACTTTCACTGCCGACTTTAATCAAAACGGGCAAGTGAACGGCGCCGATCTCACCAAGTGGAAGGGCGACTTCGGCGTCAACGGAAACAGCGACGCCAATGGCGATGGCAAGAGCGACGGAACCGACTTCTTGATCTGGCAGCGCCAGTTCGGGTCGGGCGTGCCGGCCTCGGCTGCAATCGGGGCCGTGCCGGAGCCCGCTTCGATCGCGTTGATTGGATTGGCTGCCACGGCGATGGTCGCCTGCGGTCGGTCGCGTCGCCACCAAGCTTAGTTGCGTTAGATTCCTAGCGAATTCGGAGAAGTCGACGAAGCAAGCGAGTTCGGCACGCCCAGCGGCGCAATTGGCGCCGCGGCGGCCGACTCGCTTTTTTGTTGCCACACTGGCAGCCGCACGGTGAACGCCGTTCCCTTGCCGACGGTGCTCTCGACGCGCAGCCGGCCTTGGTGCGCTTCGACGATCTCGCGGCAAGCCGAGAGCCCCACTCCGGTCCCTCCTTTGCCCGTGGCGTCGGGACCGG
>JAJFUI010000015.1 GCA_021372555.1 Planctomycetaceae bacterium
CGACGCCACGTTCTACCAATCGGTCAAGGGAATGGTCGGGGCGTTGGGCGTCGTCAAGCAGGGCGGGACCATCGTGCTCGCTGCCAGCCTCAGTGAAGGCATCGGTGGCCCTGAGTTCCAACGCCTCTTCCGCGACTACCCAACGATCGATGCCTTCATGGCCACGCTGCTCGAACCGTGGGGCGGGAAATGTCCTTGGCAACAGCCCGCCGGTGAAACGCCGTCGCGCGTGCGCGTCAAAAACGCCTCCCAGCCCCTGTGCGTCGTCGATCAGTGGCAACTCGAGGAACTGGCCAAGGTTTGGCGCTGCGCGAAAATCAAGGTTGTCAGCGACGGACTGCCGCCAGAGAAACTGCGAAGCCTCTTCGTCGAGCCAGTCTCAACCGTGGAAACCGCCGTGGCCGATGCCTTGGCCGAGCACGGCCCAGACGCCAGGATTGCCGTCATCCCTGCGGGACCGTACGTCCTTGTTGAGCTAGCGACGCCAAGCACTCGATGACGACGTTGCGATGCTGCCCCGGCGCCTTGGGCACGACGCAAAACTGGACGCCGCCGCGGCACTATTTCTCGGTTGCCTTCGATGCTTCGCCCGCTGGCTTCTGGTCGGCCGACTTGGGGTCCTCCTTGCCGGGCTTCTTCTTGGCATCGACCGCCGGTTGGCCCACCTCGACCTTCACCTCGCGCGCCAGCACCATTCCCGGGCGGCTGGTCGATGCGATGCCCTTAACCGAGACTCTGTCCCCCTTGCGGGCAGCGCTCAGATCCGTGGCGTCAATCTTGATTTGCGGTGCGTCGGCCAGCTCAAACTGGATCATGTTCCGGCCCGCGTGCACGGCAAGCTTGCCATTGCGGCCCACAATCAGACCGCCGACGACGCGGTACTTGCCGGCGGCCAAGCCTTTGCTGGCGGCTGCGGGCGTGCGCTTCCCGCGAGCGGCAGCGGGCGTTTTCGCAGCGTCGTGGCCCTTTCCGCTTTCCGGGGCCGCGGCATCGCCGCCGCGATCCGCTCCCGCCGGGAACATGCCCATTTGCCTGTCCTTGCCGATCGAGCCGACGGTCATTTCCCCGATTTTCGCCTTCGCCACTCCATGACTGTCCACGTCCGCCTCAAACTCGACGACCAGACCCGTTCGCAGAGCCTCCAACGGAAGTGTGCCGGTGACCTGGACCGTCACCCCGTTCGGAATGCCGACTTGCCATCGCTGATTCCGGTCGTCGAGGACAAAAAGGGTGCCGCGGCCGGCGCCCGCCAAGACTCCCTGCAATTCGACCGGCCTCGTCTGCATCCCTTGCAAGCCCGGCTGTCTCATTTGCCCGCCCGGCATCATCTGAGCGGCCAACGGCGTCGCGCCAATAATCGCCAAGACTACAGTCAACAAATAGCGGCATCGCATTCTTCGGCTCCCTTCCGAGTGTCCGCGAGCAATGATACCGCGCGACGAAAACGGCGTCTATGTTTCAATGCTGAAACCCCGGGGGCCGCTATACCCGGCCCAACAAACGCTCTAAAATGGATTGCTCCCGGGCAGCATTGCCTTTCAACCCACCACAGCGATGAATCGAGAAGAACGACAAATTACCGTCCCCCAGTTCGCCGCCATGAAAGCCGCAGGGCGGAAAATCACGATGGTTACGGCGTACGACCACGCGTTTGCCCGGTTGGTCGACGCTGCCAACGTCGAAGGTATTCTCGTGGGCGATAGCCTTTCGATGGTCGTTCAGGGCCATCCCAACACCCTGCCGGTCACGCTGGAGGAAATGGTCTACCATGCCGAACTCGTAGGCCGCGCGGTGCGCCATGCGTTGGTCGTCGTCGACATGCCTTTCCCCAGCTTCCATCTGGGCGTCCATAAGGCCATCGAAAACGCCGGCCGCATCCTCAAGGAGACGCGGTGCCAGGCGGTCAAGCTTGAGGGCGGAATGGAGCAGGCGGAGGTAATCGCTGGGCTCGTTTCCGCTGGCATTCCGGTAATGGCCCATTGCGGACTTCGGCCACAGAGCATTCATCAACTCGGCGGCTACCGCGTGCAACGCGACGAACGCCAACTGCTGGCCGACGCCCAGGCCGCGGAACATGCCGGCGCCTTCGCGATCGTCCTCGAATGTATCCCTGCCGAAACCGCTGCCAAAATCACCGCGGCCGTGCGCATTCCCACCATCGGTATCGGCGCTGGCGCTGGATGCGACGGACAGGTCCTCGTCCTCCACGACCTGCTGGGCATCGACACCGGCTACACCCCTCGGCACGCCAAAGCGTACGCCAACCTCGGGAAAACCGTCGTCGACGCCGTCGCCCAATACCGTGACGATGTCCGGTCCGGAACGTTCCCCGGAGCGGAAAACGCCTTTTGACGCCCCTCGTCTGGCTGGCCGCATTCCCCGCGCGTATCCCGGAAACGCCAAAGTCTCTGGGTGACTTTGCCGATTATGTCGGACATGCCGAATAGGCATGCTGTGTTAACGGCGTTCGTGTTGCCTAAATTGCCCCGCTGTCCCAAATGTCGGCTCGGGCGTCTGTCGGGGAAGCAATGACCGCGGTCACCTTATGAGCGTCGGTACGGCACAACTCCGCATACGATCACTCGCGATGCTTGCAGGGTGCATGCTCGCGATCGGGCCGGGCTGTCGCGCGATCGACTTCTACACGCTATCCCTGCAGGCGACCGCGGACGTCGAGTCGCCCCGCGAACTCTCGATGGTCTCGCTCCCTGCCTACCGCATTGAGCCGCCCGACGTCGTGCGGCTCGAAGTGCTCAAGGCGGTTCCTCAGCCGACGTACCGACTTGGCGCCTTTGACCTGGTGCTCGTTCGAACTGTCGGTGTGCTGCCGGACCGGCCAATCGATGGCAACTTCACCATTGACGCCGACGGCGCCGTCGCGCTTGGCCCGCCCTATGGGTCCGTCCGCGTCGTCGGCCTGACAACGACGGAAGCCGCGGCCGCAATCCGCCAAACTTTGCAGCTTATTTTGCAGAACCCCGAGGTCACTGTCCAAGTCCTTCACTCGGCCAGCGCTCAACAGTTCTCCGGCGACTACCGAGTCGAGCCCGACGGCGTTCTTCGGCTGCATGGCTTCGGCGAGGTTCGCGTTGCCGGCATGACTGTCACCGAGGCCAGCCGAGCCATCGAATCGCAGCTTGCACGGTACTTCGATTCGCCCCGTGTCGGCCTCGAGGTCGTGCATTACAACAGCAAGAGTTACTACGTAATTTTGCCCACCGCGGGATCAGGCGAGTCTGTGCACCGCTTCCCTATCACGGGAAATGAGACCGTGCTGGACGCCATCGGGGAGGTCGGGCAGTTTTCCAACCTCTCCAGCAAGACGATGTGGATTGCGAGGGCCGCGCCGGACGGTCTCGGAAGCGAGCAGATCCTGCCCGTCAACTGGGAAGCCATCGCCAGCGGCGGTGAGACCAAGACGAACTACCAACTCATGCCCGGCGACCGGCTGTACATCGCCGACGATACCCTAGTCAGCTTCAATTACTACCTCGGAAAACTGACCTCGCCGGTTGAGCGGCTGTTAGGCGTCGGCAACCTCGGCCTGAACACGGTCCGAAGCAGCGAAACGTTGGGCCGCCAGTACAACTCAAATCGTCGAGACTAACCCTTGCCAGCCAACTGCCGTAGCTTCTCGAAAGCCGGGATCTCCAGCGGCTGCAGTTCCTCTTTGGTAATCCCCATCTTCAAGGACTTGGCCATCGCCTCCCGCGCTTCTTTGGTGCGTCCGGCAAGCTGATACGCCTGCGCCAAATGGAACAGCCGAACGGACGTTTCCGCGTCGGCCAACGCTGCCTGGATGTCCTTCAGTGCATTGTCCGCGTCGTTCATGGCCAGGTAGACGCTGCATCGCGAGTCGAGCATCGCACTGACTCGGCCCTCGATCTCCATCGCCCGGTTCATCAACTTAAGCGCTTCGTCCAGTTTGATGCCCCTGAGCGCCAACAGCACGCCGAGGTTGTTCATGGCGACGCCGTCGTTGCTGTTCTTCCTGAGAATCTCGCGATAGAGCGTCTCCGCGTCGGCGTAACGCTCTTCGCGGATTCGCACCTGCGCCATCAGCGACATCAACACCGCCGGCTGTTTGAACTTCGCCGCTGCGGCCTCAAGGATGCCGCCAAAGCGCTGCGCTTGTTTGGCCGAGAACTTTGTCCCGTCGTCCCAAACGAGCGAGCACGCTCGCGAGACGTCTTCAAGGCCATATTGTCCCCAGGCGGGCTCCAGTGTGTCGAGAGCCTTGTCTATCTCGCCTCGCTTCGCCAGGAACGTCGCCAGTGGCAACTCCTGTCCCGGGTTCGCCTTGACGTACTCCGCGTAAAGCACCTTCGCCCGCTGCGAGAACTGCTCGGCCAGTGCCTTTTGATCCGGAGCGGTCAGCTTCGATGCCAGTTGACCGAGTTTCTCCGCAACCAAACGGCTCCGCATACCCCGTTGTTTCGGTTGCGCATCAGGAGAATCGACAAACGCGTTGAGAATGTCCAGCGCGCTCGCGGGAGTCTTCTTCGCCAACAATAGGTCCGCCCGCATCGCGACCGGGGCGAACTCCCTCGGCAACAGCTTGTCCAGACGATCATCGAGATACATTTCCGCGCTGGACGTCTCGCCATGCTGCAACAGTGCGGCGATGTACGCGATCAGGTAGCGAGGCTCCCTGTCAAAGCTGGTCACCAGACCGCGGAACTCGGCGGTTGCCTTCCCCCAATCGTTGGCGGCCAAGTAGATCTGGGCCAACGCATAACGATCCTCCGGGGTGCCCGATTGATCGCGCGTAATCTCTTCCATCTCGCGACGCCCCTTTTCACGCACCTTCGGATCCGGATCCGACGCGTCGATCATGGCGTTCAGCTTCTTCAACATGGGCGACGGCTCCCCCTCTTCCGTCTCCATCCGCGCCAGCTCCTGCGCCTTTTGGAAGTTCTGGTGCCCGCCCCGCCTGAGGTAGACCATTGCTTGCTGCTGTCGCGCCCACGAGCGATCCTGCTTGGTCGTTGTCAGTTTGCCGTCGAGGATGCGCTGCAATTGTCCCTCGGCTGCGTCCACGTCGGGCAACTTCATATAGAAGTCCGCAAACGCCCGCACGATGTTCAAATTCTCCGGTGCCGCGGCTACGGCGGCCTTGTACTCCTCCTCGGCCAGTTTTGACTTGCCCATCGCTTGGTAACACTGGGCAAGAGCTAGATGCAACTCCTTCGGGGGCAGCTTTTGACGTGCGTCCTCTACTGCCTTCTCAGCCTTTTCGGGCTGGCCTGTGGTGGTGAGGAACTGCACCAACGTAATCCAAGTATTCGGTAGCTTCGGTTCAAGCTCTACCGCACGGCGAACCGCCTTCTGCGCCTCGGCAAACAAATCCTCCGCCCGCTTTTTCTCCCCGTCGGCCTTAGCTTTTTGCCCAATGGTTGCTAGCACCTGCGCTAGCCAAAGCTGCTCCCCATATTCCTTGGAATCTTCCGAGACGCCCGCTCGCGCCAAGGCCGTTGCTCGGTTCATGTCGCCTAGCCCCAAGGCGATTTCGGCCGCGGCTTGACGCAGCTTCGGCGGCAACTGACCACCAAGCTCTCGCTCGAATCCGCGCACCCACTTGTCGGCCTCGACGAACTCCCGCCGCTGCACCAGCAACTGCAACAGCCGCAGCGCGGCCAGCGGATTCCGCTCGCCCATCTCCATGGCTTCCCGATAGTGCGCGAGCGCCTTGTCCCGTCGCCCCATCGCCAGGTAAATGTCGCCGGCCACCAGTGGGATACGCGACCAGTCCGACTGCAAGCTGTGCGCGTCGGCGAGGTATTCCAGCGACTGGAGAAGCGAGCTCTTCTGTTTTTGCGTGTCCTTCTCGGCCTGCGCACGAAGCACCAGCAGCATCGCCTTCCCGTAATTCCAACGGGCGTCCCGGCCCGCGACCCGCTCGAGATCGTTGACCGCCTGCTCCGCCGCCGCCACGTCTGCCGCCGCTATCGCCCGCTCCAGCATCGCGAAACGCACCTGGGCGTTGTTCGGCTGCTTGGCGGCCGTCTTCCGACGCAGATCGTCCGCCAGCTTCGGATCGCCGGCCTGCATCGCCAGTTGCGCTAAACCGTCCCAAAGCTGCACACGCTGCTCGTCCGAATAGTTCCCGTCACCCTCGCCAAGCTTTCGCAATCCGTCCGCCGTCTTCGCTCCCTTTCCGTCGCGTCGCACCAGAAACATCGCTTGTTGAAGACGGTAGGCTGGCGTATCGCCAACGAGTGCCTTTAGCTCGCCAAGCAATTTCTCCGCCTGCGCCCACTCCGACCGGCGCTCAGCCGACGAAATGGCCGCGTTCAGGTACGCAGGCTGCTTGGGGTCTTTCGCGTACGCGTCCGCAAGCAGTCTTTCGGCATCCGCCGCACGGTCTCTCGCGCGCAACACTTCCGCTCGCATCAGCAGCACTTCCGCCGAGTTCGGCGCCGCCTTTTCCGCGTTGGCCAGCGCCTTTTCGACGGCGGTAAAGTCACGCGCAGCGGGGGCCTGTCGCATGGTTTTCAGCAATACCAACCCGGCAAATTTCACCACCGCACTGGCCGGCAACTTGGCCGAACTGGCCAACACCGGATACTCCTGGATCGCTTCGTCCAACTGGCCAGTCGCCACCAGCGCATTGATCAGTCCCTCCCTCGCGGGCGCAAACGAAGGATCGATCTCCAACACCCGGCGATATACCCGGATCTCTTCGCCGCGATTGCCGAGTTGGGCATAGCACTGTCCGATCCACAGGTCAATCTGGCGGACCAGCCTTTGACCTGCCAAGGGGCCTCGCGGATCGATCGCGGCCGGTCGAATCGCCTCAAACGCGTCACGCGCCGCCTTCCATTTTCCCGCCGCAAACTCGATTCTGGCCGCAACGTAATCCGCCTTCTCCTTGGCCGTTTTCGTCTGACGCAGGGCGTCAACCGCTTGCCTCGCTTCGTCCAATCGATCGACGTCGATCAGAAAGTTGGCCAGCGTCCACTGCAACTCGGCGTTTTGACGGCTCGTTGCCGCGTTTTCCGGCGAATTGGCTTTTCGCTGCGTCGCCTTCAGACCTTGCTGCAAAGCGGCAATCGCCGCGTCGGACTTTCCCGCTCGCTTCTCCACCTCCGCTTTCGCCCGGTACATCTCTGCTCGCCTGGGCTCAAGCTTGATGGCGCGATTGACCAACTCCCGCGCCTTGTCGTACTGGCTGTCCATCATGTAACACGTGGTCGCCAGCAACAAAACATCGCCGTCCTCGGGGGCGAGTTCCAATGCCTTGGTGGCCTCCTTGAGCCCGTTTTCGTTGCTGCCCGTGCCCATCAAATAGCGAGCGCGAAGATAATGAGCCCTCGCCGACTTCGGATTGGCCGCAACCAGCTTCTCCATCCATTGATCGGCCTCCTGTGCCTTGGATAGCCGCGGAGAACGCAACAATGCCGCCAGCATCTCGTATGACGTCAGTTGGCTCGGCTTGTCCTGAATTGCTTTCTTCAGCGCGTTGACCGCAGCCTCCGAGTTTCCCAACTGCATCTGGCATTGGCTCGACAATTCCAGAAGCTCCGGATCCTTGGGCGACTTTTTCAGCAGCACTTGCAGATGCTCTCTGGCGTCTTGCCAACGCCCCGGCATGGACGACGCCATCAACATCGCCATCTTGACCACCTGCCGCCGTGCGTCTTGTCGGTCGGGATCGAGCCGGAGCACCTGCTCCAAGTAGCCGAACGCCTGGCCGAACATGCGCCCGTCCCCGAGCACCTGGGACTGCTTCGCCATCATCAGCCCCAGCTCTTCCATGCAGTCCACGTTGTCCGGCATCAGCCGGACATACCACTTGCGGTAGTTGATCGCGTCTCGGCGAGCCTTCTGCTCACCCTCCTGGTCATCCTCTTTGGCGGCAGCGTCCGCCTGTTTGTCTGCTCGCTTCGCCTGCTCCAAGAACACGTTTGCGTTGCGTTTGACCTGGTACGCGTGAAGGAAGTAGACGCCGATGCCAAAAACGACGACCACCGCAACGACGATGCCAGCCAAGCGAACATTGAACGTTCTCATTGATTTACCTCTTGCCTCCAATCGCAACCCGGCCGTGCGACGACCGCGCGCGTAACAAGGGTCACCTTATCTTCCAATGACGATGCCCGCCAACTTGCTGAGATCTGAAGAGCCCGCAAGGGATAGCGGCAGCCCAAGGTCCATAAGACAAGCAATCGAGTCGGCTCCCACTGTAACTCGCATCTCTCCCAACGATTGCCTTGCGTGATGGACCGGAAACGCGGCAGGCGCACGACAGTCCGCCCAACGCCCCCCAAACCCAGAAACTCAATCAGACTAGATAGGCGAATTGCCGAGCAACGGAGCAAACAAATCCATTCTAATTGAGCGCCCGGCGGATGCAAAGTCACCCCACCCGGACGAGCGGCCATCGGTCGCCCATTCTCCCGCGGCCAGGTCGCTTTATTCGTGGTCCTGCACACGAGAGCTTGCGCAACCTGCCCTACCGCGCCAAACCGAACCAATCCACGGCGGCGTCGATCGCGTGGTCGCCCCACCGCACCTCGGCCAGCAGCGGCGCCTTGCAGCGTGCCGCCAACTCGCGGTAGTTCCACGGCAAGCTTGCATCCTCCTGCGAGGGAGGCGCCGGATGATTCATCACCAAACCCGCCACGGTCAGCCCTTCGCCAAACGCCGTGGCCGCTATCAAGGTTTGCAGCGCGTGATTCACACATCCAAGTACGTTTCGAACCACGATCAGCAGCGGAAAACCGAAGGCGGCAGCCAGATCCGCCACATACTCGTGCTCACCCATCGGCGACATCAGCCCGCCGGCGCCCTCCACAAGAATGATATCCGACCGCGGCCGCCAATACTCGATGCCCTTGCGAAGTAGCTCGGCGTCGAGCCGCCGCCCTTCGACAACGGCCGCCAGGTGCGGGGCCAGCGGGGCCGCAAAACGTTGCGGACAAACGTGCTCCAAGTCCCCGGGCCGGCCCGCCGCTTCCCAAAGCGTCACGGCATCGTCCGACACCAGCACGCCCCCCTCGCGACTGCACCCGCTCGCTGCCGGCTTATAGACGCCGACCTTGTGCCCACGCGCGGCCAGATGACGAGCAATCAATCCGCCCACATGAGTCTTGCCCACCCCGGTATCGGTGCCAGTAATAAAGAGTCCTGGAACGTGTTTCATGGCCAGTAGTCACCTCGGCTTAGCGCTCGCGAATTCGCCGTACTTCTCGTAAAACCGTCGCGCCACCGCCACCGCCTCCCCGTGCGGCTCCGTCGAATACGCTTGCCTCTGATGCGTCCACTGTTCCTCCCATCGCCGAATGTCGCGATCGAACGCCTTGCCGTCCATCGGTTTTCCTTCGGCCAGTGATTGGTCGAGCCGCTCGAAGAACATCTTCCATCGCGGACGGTAAAAGTCCGACACCAGACCGGACCACTCCCGGAAGCAGTAATCGAACAACCTGTTGTCGGACGGACCCCACTGCGTCAGCATCGTCCGGGCGTTCCACTCGTAAAACTTCCGCTGCTCGTCGTCCATGCCCCATCGCGTCGCGTCGGCCAGGTATCGGCCCAGCAAGAACTCCTTGCGAGTCGCCACCAATTCATCCAGGTCGCTCATTAATTCCAAATACTGGCCGGAGAGCTTGCCGAGCGCCGCGCGATCCTTCTTTTCATACGCCCGCAGTATTTCCTTGTGCAGCGGAGCGGCCATATTCACCATCGCCTGCCGCCCGACGTGGACAACGTCGAACCGATACCTGTCCGACAGTTGCAACCGCGCGGGGCAATCGAGCAGTTTGCCCCAGGCTCGCACCAGCTCCGCGTTGTCGTAAGGCAGCGGGAAGTACGGCGACCGGTCCGCAGCCATCATCGCCGGCCGGACGCACGGCATCGACGGGAGCCGCAACGGCGTGCGATAGGCGGTGGCCAGCAGTAGTTGCCACGCCTCCTGAACCATGGCCGGCGCATCGCCATACCGGCTGGCCGCGTGCCGTCGCACGAACTCCGGCAGCGCCGGCACATCCGTCCGCCACGCCATCTCGCTCAGGAAGGCGTTCACAACGGGATTGTTTCCCAAGCCTTCGTTGACCATGCCTATGCCGACCATCTGACCGCGCCAAGGGCCGCGCATCGCCGCCGTTAGGTCAGTGGCCATTTGCGGCAACCCACCGTGCAGACTGAGCTCGTTGCCATAGTCCTGAATCACATTCCAGATCCACGGCTTCCCATAAAACCCTTCCGTCTTACTCCACACCGGCGTCGACTCGCAGTTCAGATCGAGTACGATCATCCGGTCGTTCGGCGCCGCGCCCAGCAGAGCCTTTGCCTGCGGAGGTCGCCAGAATTCGGGATGATAGACGAACAGCCAGCCCTGCATGACCCACACCGCCTCCGGATCGCTCGCCCGCATCGCGTTGTAAACGCCGCGGCCCATTTCGGCCAGAAACTTCGGATCGTTGCTCGGCGGATTCATCTCGATGAACGTGTCGGCGGCGTAGAGATGATCGGTGCCGAACTGCCGCGTCTGCTCCTCGATGAAGAGCCGACCGATCTTCGCGAACAACGGATCGCGGGGATCGAGGAAGTAGGTCGGCGGAAAACCGCACCAGGACTCCAACTTCGCAAGCTTCGCCTCCGGGAACTTCTCCTTGAGCGCGGCCGGCACGTGCCCCGTGAAACCTTGCAGCACGGGCGTCATTCCCAGCTCTCGCTCCCTCGCGACAATTTTCTTCTGCAGCGCCAGGTGGCGTTCGACCCAACCGGCTGGCAACGGACCCGCCCAGCCATCAATGCAACCCATCCAGCCGAACGGCAGATACGCCGGCCCGACGAAGAACCGGTCAAGCTGTCGCTTCGTCAAACCCAAGTCGCCGTAGACCCGTTGCCAGATCGCCTCCTCGCCCGTCACCGACAGCGGCATGTTGATCCCTTGCAGGGCCATCCAGTCGATCAACCGCTCCCACTGCGGCCAGTCATACCAGGCAAGGCTGTAGCTGAACGCGCAAAAGTTCAGATAGTATCGGTGCTTCCACGGGCTGACCTGCCGCACCTTTGCCGCCACTGCCGGCAATCGGTCGGGCCATGTCATGTCGCCGCCCCACAGCGAGATCTCACAGTGGCAATAGTCCTTCAAGTACCGATTGAACGCCGATGCGATGGCCACGCCGCTGGAACCGCGCAGGACGACTTTCCCCTCACGGCTCTCGATCTCGAACACGTCGCGGCCGGAGTCGGCCGGAATGCTTTCTAGGACCAATTGGTCCCCCATGGGCCAGAGCAGCCCGAGCCGCTCGATGATGCCCCGCGCGGCCTCGTCCGGCTTTGCGGCAACCGCCGCCGTCGTGGGCAGCGCACCGCAGAGAAGGCCCATGACTATCCACATGCAAGCCGTTTGGCGTTTCATAGCCCCAGAAACTCCTCGGCAGCGTCGCGCAGCAATTGGCGGTCCGGATCGACGCCCGTCCAAAGCCGCACGCTAATCGCGATCTGTTCGAGGAACATGGCAAGCCTGTCCACCGTGACGCAGCCCCGCCCGGCAGCCTTGTCGAGCAACCACGTCGGCCCCCCTCGCCCGCTCCCGTCGGCCACGAGCAACCCCGGCCGCAGACTCTCGACCGCCAACGGCAACGGCGATTCTTCGTCCTCCCCCAGGCTTGTTGCGTGGATGAGCATGTCAACGTCCGAGGGCGCCGCATAGTCGCCAGACCAAACCGCCGCGGTCGCCGGTACGCTGAAGTTCTCGCTCACAATCGCCGCCAGTTCGGCCGCCCGCGACTCGGTGCGGTCGACGATTGTCAGCCCCGCGATGCCCGCCGCGGCTAGCTCGACGGCGATCGCTCGCGCCAGTTGCCCGGCCCCCAGCAGCACCCCGCGCCGTCCCGCCGCCCAACCTTGTCTCCGCCCTCCCCTTTCGGTACACGTGCCGGGCGTGGGGGCGTCTTGCGACTGTGTCGCTGTTTGTTCTTGTGGTGCAAGCGTCTCGCTTGCTTCGTGCCTCCCCTCTCCCGTTTCTAGAGAGACGCTGGGGGCGACGGCGTTCTGTTCTTGCGGCGCAGGCTCGCGAACCGCCTCACAACTTCCCGCCGGCTTGGGAAGCTGTTTGAGCGCCACCCGAATCGCCTCGGCCACTCCCTTGCCTTCCGTGTTTTCCCCCACGAAAGCCTCGCCCTCGCGGAAGAGCAGGTTGACGCTGCCGATCATCGCGGCCGCTTCGGTCGTCCGGTCCAGCAGCGGCACCACCGCTTGCCGGTGCGGCCCGACGCAATGCCCGCCGCGGAAGCCCAACGCCCGAAGTCCGCGGACGGCGTCTCCAAGATCCTCAGGCCGAACCTCGAAGGTCAGATAGCGCCAGTCGAGGTCATGCTGAGCAAACACCCGCTCGATGAGATACTGCGTCGGGTTGCCGCCGACCGGATAGCCCAACAAGCACAACAACGGTTGCACGGCGGGACTGGACATGACGGTTGATTGCTGATTGGAGATTGACGATTGCCGCACCCGCTGGCCGGCGTTCAGACGGAAATGATAAAGCATAAAACCGCCCTCCAACATCCCCCCTGCCTGGTCCGTCGCGGGCGCATGAAAAAAGCCGGCCGCTCGCACGGGCAGCGTGCGAGTGGCCGGCCATGATAAACGTTAGCTATGGCCTACAGCTTCTTGCCGACGATGCGGAGCAGGTCGACGGTGCGGCAGGAGTAGCCCCACTCGTTGTCGTACCACGACACGAGCTTGAAGAAGCGGCTGCTCAGCTCGATGCCGCTGCCAGCGTCGAAAATGCTGGAATGCGCGTCGTGAATGAAGTCGCTCGAAACGACGTCATCCTCCGAGTACCCCAGGATGCCCTTCAAGTACGTCTCGCTCGCCTTCTTCATGGCGGCGCAGATTTCCTTGTAGCTGGTCTCCTTGACGGTGCGAACCGTCAGGTCGACCACGCTCACCGTGGGCGTCGGCACGCGGAACGACATGCCGGTCAGCTTGCCCTTGACCTCGGGGATCGCCAGGCCGACGGCCTTCGCCGCGCCGGTGGTCGACGGGATGATGTTGATGGCCGCCGAACGGCCGCCCTTCCAGTCCTTCTTCGAGGGACCGTCGACCGTCTTCTGCGTGGCCGTGTAGCTGTGGATCGTCGTCATCAGGCCTTCTTCGACGCCGAAGCCTTCCTTCAGCAAGACGTGGACGACCGGAGCCAGGCAGTTGGTCGTGCAGCTCGCGTTAGAAATGATGTTGTGCTTCGCCGGATCGTACTTGTCGCCGTTGACGCCCAGCACCAGCGTGATGTCCTCGTTCTTGGCCGGGGCCGAAATGATGACCTTCTTCGCACCCGCGTCCAGATGGCCCTTGGCCTTCGTGGCATCGGTGAACAAACCGGTCGACTCGACAACAATGTCCACGCCCAACGCCTTCCACGGCATCGCGGCCGGCCCTTCCTTCACGGCCAGACACTTGATCTTGTGCCCGTTGACGACCAGCGTGTCGTCCTCGGCAGCGTTCGGGCTGGACTTCTCGCTGGTGACCGTTCCGGGAAAACGCCCTTGAGTCGAATCGTAGCGAACCAGGTAGGCGAGGTTGTCGGCCGGGACGATGTCGTTGACGGCGACCACTTCGATTTCCTTGCCCAGCAGTCCCTGGTCGCAGATCGCGCGGAACACCAGCCGCCCAATGCGGCCGAACCCGTTAATCCCAACTCGAATAGCCACGGAATATCTCCTTCTCGATTAAAAACGGCCCCAGATGACGCGGGGCCACACGTCTTTCAAGTCAGCCGGCTGTCGGCTCGTCCCGCCAACCGGCGAATCCCAAATTATAGTCTCCGCACTCCCGGCCAACAACTGGGGATGACTCAGTACTACCGTGGTTGACCTGGGGGGGCACGTCTGGTACTCTGCGCGGCAGGTTTTCAAACATCGGAGGAAATGATGGCCCGCAATGGTTCGCCCGCGTCCCGGAATGCATCGCTGCACGTTGAGGAGGTCGAACTCCGGGGTCACATCATCGACAGCTTGATTCTGCCGAAGGTCATGGATCTGATACTGGCCCATGGCGGCACATTCCAGATCAAGCGAGTGACCATTGGTCAGGCCAAGTACGATCCGAGTTACGCGTTGATCGCGGTCGAAGCACCTGACCGGGATACGCTGGAGACGATCGTCGCAAAGCTGGCGGACCACGGCGCCGTGCCAACCTCGGTCCAGGACTGCACACTGGTGCAAGCCGATCTCGACGGGGCCTTTCCTGAGGCCTTTTACAGCACGACGAATCAACGGACCGAAGTGCGCCTGGATGGCCAATGGGTGCCGGTGGCGGACCAGGAGATGGACTGCGGGATTCGGGTGGACACCGCGGCGAAGACTGCCCGCTGCGTGGCGATGACCGATGTGCGTCGTGGCGACGCGATCGTTGCGGGACATTCCGGCGTTCGTGTGTTTCCCGAGCAACGGCCCCGTGATTCGCAGAACTTCGCTTTCATGGAAAGCAGCGTTTCGACGGAAAAGCCCAAGGGCGCGGCCATTCGTGAAATCGCCCAAACGTTGTTCGAGACCCGAGCGGCGGGCCGCAAGACTCTCCTGGTGGGCGGGCCGGCGATCGTGCATACCGGTAGTGGCGCGTCGGTCCAGGAGTTGATCCGTCGCGGCTATATCAATGTCCTGTTTGCAGGCAATGCGCTGGCGACGCACGACATCGAGCAGGCGCTGTTCGGAACGAGCCTGGGCGTCTATCTCGACCACGGCGGGCTGGCCGAAGCCGGACATGAGCACCATCTCCGCGCGATCAACCGGATTCGTCGCGCCGGCGGGATTCGACAGGCCGTGGAAAGCGGCATGCTCCGTTCCGGCATCATGTGCGAATGCGTTCGCCAAGGCGTCGACTTCGTGCTGGCCGGCAGCATTCGCGATGATGGGCCGCTGCCCGACGTGATTACCGATACGATGGTCGCCCAGCAGCGGATGCGCGAGAAAATTCGCGAGATAAGCTTCTGCTTGATGATCGCCACGACGCTGCACTCCATCGCCGTCGGCAACCTGCTGCCGGCGTGGGTCAAGGTTGTCTGCGTCGACATCAATCCCTCGACGGTGATTAAGCTGGCGGATCGCGGCTCGTTCCAGACGGTGGGCCTGGTGACCGACGTCGAGCCGTTCCTGCGGGTGCTGATCGAGGAGCTGAATGCCATGGAGGCCAGCGGAGGAACCGCGAAGCATCAATAGCCGAATGACGAATGACGAAAGAAGGTCGAAATCCGAAGTCCGAAATCCGAATTTGGATTTCGCGCATGCGGACTCCGGGGCTCCGCTCCCGCCGTACGACGCCATCGTCTTGGTTTCATTTGGCGGGCCGGAAGGCACGGACGACGTAAGGCCGTTTCTGGAGCGGGTCGCCGGCGGGCGGAATATCCCGGCCGAGCGGCTGCAGCAGGTGATGCGGCATTACCAGTTGTTCGGCGGCGTCAGTCCACTCAATGCTGAAAATCGCGCCCTGCTGGCGGCGTTAATCGGCGAATTGAACGCCAACGGACCGGCGATGACGGTCTACTGGGGCAACCTGCATTGGCACCCTCTGCTGGAAGACACGGTCCGCCAGATGGCCGACGACGGCGTGGGACGCGCGCTGGCGTTCGTCACGTCCGCATTTGGATCGTATTCCTCCTGCCGACAATATCGCGAACGAATCGAGCTGGCACGACGGGAAGTTGGGCCCGCGGCGCCGCCAATCGACAAGCTTCGCCTCTTCTACAACCACCCCGGCTTTGTCGAGGCAATGGCCGACCGTGTCGAAGCGGCGATTGTAGAGCTTCGGGCCGAACATCGCAGCACCGCGCGACTCGTTTTCACCGCGCACAGCATCCCTGTGTCGATGGCCGAACGTGCGCCTTACGTCGTGCAACTCCGGGAGGCCTGCCGGTTGGTATCCGATCGTCTCTCCCAACGCGGCCTAGGCACTCCGTTGCTCAACGGCCAGTCGTGGGATCTTGTCTTTCAGAGTCGCAGCGGACGGCCATCGGACGCATGGTTGGAGCCGGATGTTCGGGACCATCTCCGCGGCCTGCGCGACACGGGCGTCACCCACGTTGTGCTTGCACCGATTGGATTCTTGGCGGAGTCGATGGAACTGGTCTACGACCTGGACGTCGAGGCCGCCTCACTCTGTGACGAACTTGGGATCAACATGGTACGCGCGTTGGCAGTCGGCAGCCACCCGTGGCTGGTCGCGACGATACGGGACTTGATTCTCGAACGGCTTGACCCGACGCGGCCGCGAGCGGCGCTCGGCTCGCTCGGTCCCTGGCCGGATCAGTGTCGGCCAGAGTGCTGCCGATAGATGGCCCGAACGCAACCCGCCTTATCAGATTTGCGCGAGTGGTGCGGGAGGCATGGCGGAGCACGGTGCCGTTGTTGGCGCGCCGCCAACAGCGAACTAACCGCTCTCGCCGCCTGGCAAACGTCTTCTCTCCGCCTCCATCAACATGGCCACCTACATGGCATTCATCGTGCCGGGCCCTCTGTCTTGTCCGACGGCCAATCCGCAAGGACGTAGAAGCGACCGTGGTCTCTTGCAAAAGCAAAATCCAGGTGTCCAGAGAACCTCTCGCCTTTGAATTCGACGTGCAGCCAATACTCCGGCGTGCCGACAAAATGGGAGTCTTTGAATATCCGGTCTCCAATTTCTTGGGTGTACGGCGAACACCCGACCTTGGAGACCTTGCCGGACCGTGCAAACAGTAGTATCGAGCGCAGCAGTGCCGGCCTATAGTTCTCGGGAACGTTGCCCCACTTGATCCGGCTGGCGATCGCATCGCCATTGCCCGAGTCTAGCGCAGCGATAAAGTCAGAGACGAATTGTTCCGCGGTCGTTACGCCGCCGGTCTTTTGCCCTGAGCACGCTGCGAGGCCACACAGCATGATTGCGCTCAGCGTCAATTGCCAAATGCGAGTGCAGCGACTACCGGGCTTTTCCATTTCACCAGTACCTGTACCCCTAGATTCGATGTCGGGCCACGAATCGCAGATTGTCATTTACCTCCCCCGGGTTCGGGTTCCGGGGACAGCATTGCTGTCCTTGCTGTCCCAGGAATTGCGCCTGAAATTACCCCAAAGGAGGATACAGCGATATCGCAACTGCCACACCGAGTTCGCCAACGAGCCGAAGGAATTCAACTGGCAGAAACTCACCCTGCACTGCAATATGATCTCGCCCAAGACGACAATCAATACCGAAATCGAGTCGGCAGTCTTCGATAGTGCTATCTCTAGCGATTTTTGCGAACTCTTCGTGATAACGAACAAGAAAGCTTATTGCATCTTGCACTTGGCCACAAAGACGGCCCGCAACGATGCTAACATCACAATAGAACCCACTCCATTCGTGTCGTGGGGAACAGGGGCTAAGCGGATTAACCGACTCTCCGCATCGCCAGACCGTGCAGTGATGGAACATAGACGTGGCAAGGAATGCGTCAGCGTTGAATCGGGTTCCGGCAACCCTAAGTACACAGCCAGCCATTCAGCAGCTCCATCGGTTTCTGTAATCCGCCAATCGACACACTTCACATAAGCGAGTCTGTCTGTCACAGCACAAAATTCTTAACGCAAACGGGCTAACGACTGCTCTGTAGAAAACCTCGATTCGCTGAATTAAGGCGAACGGTAAGAGGATCATGATATTATGCGTCAGGACCATGAGCAACATGTCGCGGCGACGCGACCAATAGGTCCGTCCGCTCAAGGACGCCCCTAACCGACGC
>JAJFUI010000290.1 GCA_021372555.1 Planctomycetaceae bacterium
GCGGTCATGAGGCCAGTCTGGGTCATGTGAGTTGCGGGAAGAGAGTCTCGACACGAAGGCTCAGCCGTCGGACCGATTTCCTGGTCCATCCAGGCTCCGGGACGAATTCCAAGGCGCTCGGCTTCGACTCTCTTGGACGGATTGGGAGATCCGTCCTATCGAGGCCGCGCCGGTCGTTTCTTGGTAAGCCCTACCGCTAGCATCGGTTGTAGGGCCACGACCCGTTCAACCAACGCCGAGGAGGCCGGCGCGCACGCCCCGTCGTCCCATCTTGACATGGCCGATGCAAGACCACCACAATGAGAGGGGTGCGATTCCCATTGCGAATGTGCAACGCCGCTAATGGAATCGTTGCGGGATGAGCGAAGCGTCAAGCATGTCATCGAAGATCGCCTTGGATCGCACCGTACTCTGTTCGCTTGGCGTTCTCTCGGCAATGTCGGCGAAAAGATCATGACGCCAACAGGGAGCGTGTGATGTCGATAGATCTGGCCGCCGAGTGGCTCCGCTCGGCGCGAAAGATCGTTGTTTTCACCGGCGCAGGCATGTCGGCCGAAAGCGGCATCTCGACGTTCCGCGACCAGGAAGGGCTCTGGCAGCATTTTCGGCCCGAGGAGTTTGGCACTTGGACGGGCCTTACGCGGATGTTCCTTGCCCACCCGGAGCGAGCGGCCGACTTCCTCTATGCCCTGCTCGAGCCCATTGCCGGTGCGAAGCCGAACGCCGGTCATCTGGCGATCGCGGCGCTCGAACGGCACGCGCGCGTGACCGTGGTGACGCAGAACATCGACAATCTTCACCAAGAGGCGGGCAGCACTCTGGTCCATGAGGTTCACGGGTCGCTCTTCGAAATCGTCACGCAAGACGGCCGTTTTGTCCGGTGCGTTTCGCGTCAGGAAATGGCTTCCATCGCGACCGCCCTGGGCCGCATCCGCCACGGCCGCTGTGTGCTGCCTCGCACGCTCGTTGCCATTCGGCCCATCGCGGGCATTGGCATCCACGGCCGTTACCGGCCAGGCGTCGTCCTGTTCGGCGATGCCATGGCCGAGCCAGCCTGGGGCGACTCGGTTGACGCCGTCTGCCATTGCGACTGTCTCATCCAGGTTGGCTGCTCCAACGCGGTCTATCCAGCGGCGACGCTCCCGCGAGAAGCAAAGGCCGCCGGCGCGAAGGTGATTGCCGTTAATCCTGAGAAGGGCGAGGCGGACGTCTGGCTCCGCGGCACCGCCTCGGACCTGTTGCCAAAGCTGCTCGAAGCCGCCTTCGGCAGCCCGTAGCTGCGCCAGCGGCGGGCATTAGCAGTTTCTCTGTTCTCTCCGTTTCCTCCTGTTCATGCCGGTTTGGCATAGGCGTGAGGAACCGCAACGATACGATTGACGTTCATCGACGATATCTTTGACCTCCTGTTCATCCCGCCGGCCGCAGCCGCCGTCGCGTCTTGACAATCGCCACTCCCCTCTCACAATAGGAGGGTAAGCTTCTCCCACGGAGAACGACCATGGCTACCGTCGAACTGACTGCGGGCCCCTCGGCTCTACCACTCGTTCCCATCGCACTTCCGCCGGCGACAAGCGTGCTGCCGCTGGATTGGACGATCGCGGACGTGTTGACCCATCTTGGCGGCATCCCGCCGGAGCGAGTCCGCCTGTTCCCTCCGCCCGGCACGGCCACGGAAAAGGACGTCGAGGAACTCGACGACCACGCCGACCGTCTTTGCGAACTCATCGATGGAGTACTGGTAGAGAAGACCATGGGATACAAGGAATCGATTCTG
>JAJFUI010000305.1 GCA_021372555.1 Planctomycetaceae bacterium
ACCGCGTTCGGCGTGATGCCGCCCTTGCGGCACTTAATGTCAAAGAACTTCTCGGCGCCCAAATCTGCGCCGAAGCCAGCCTCGGTCACGGTGTACTCCGAAAGCCGCAGCGAGAGCTTGGTGGCCAGAATGCTGTTGCAGCCGTGAGCGATGTTGGCGAACGGGCCGCCGTGAATCAGCGCCGGGTTGTTCTCCAAGGTCTGCACGAGGTTCGGCTTGATTGCGTGCTTCAGGAGCGCGGTCATGGCGCCGTGGGCTTTGAGATCAGCGGCCGTGACCGGTTTCTTGTCGCGAGTGTAGGCCACAATGATCCGGCCAAAGCGTTCTTTCATCTCCTTGAGCGATTCGGAGAGACAGAAGATGGCCATCACCTCGGAGGCCACGGTGATGTCGAAGCCTGACTCGCGCGGCACGGAATTGTTCACGCCGCCCAGACCAACAATGACGTTCCGCAGCGACCGGTCGTTCATGTCGACCACGCGGCGCCACACGATGCGTCGCGGATCGATGCCCAACGCGTTGCCATGGTGGATGTGGTTGTCGAGCATCGCGGCCAACAGGTTGTGGGCTAGCTCGATAGCGTGGAAATCGCCGGTGAAATGGAGGTTGATGTCCTCCATCGGCACGACCTGGGACTTGCCGCCGCCAGCGGCGCCACCTTTCATACCGAAGCAAGGGCCCAACGACGGCTCGCGGAGGCAGACGGTCGTTTTCTTGCCGATTCGATTCAGAGCATCGCAGAGCCCAATGCTCGTCGTGGTTTTGCCCTCGCCGGCAGGCGTCGGCGTGATAGCGGTCACCAGGACCAGCTTGCCGCGGGGGCCGTCGGCCAGCCGCCGATACAGGTCGAGCGAAATCTTGGCAGTGGTTTTGCCATAGTGCTCCAAATCTTCGTCGGCGATTCCGAGCTTGGCTGCGATTTCTTCGATAGGCAACGTCTTCGCACGGCGGGCAATCTCGATGTCGGGTAGCATCTTTTCGGTGTCAGGCATAGCTGTTAATCAGAGATGAATGATGATGAATTGCCGCCTGGAAATGGCCAGCGGCATGGGTCGCGCGGACGACTAGCTCGCATAAAAGTCGCGAACCCGCATCAGCACGTCGAAGCCCTTCTGCTTCAGGCAGTCTTCGAGGCACACCATGGCGGGATGATCGGGCGGAAGCAGGTTGTAATTTCGTTTTACGGAGCCGATGACCATGTCCAGCCCCAGCGGCATGACCTTCGTGAGGAATGCGCTTTCCAGCGCGCCCTTGACCGGCGAGCCGTCGGGCCGTTTGGAGGGAAGCATGACGGTGAAATTGCTCAAACCGACCGAGGCGTGGCATCCGGCAAACTTTGGATCCGCGTGAATCCGCTCCATCGCGGCGACCAGCCGGTGGATATTCCCCTCTGAGTCGCTGCCGATCGGCGCGATGCCAGGGTCGATAATGCAATCGTCGTTGGTCGCGCCGGGGCATCGGGCGAGAAAGTTTCCGACCAATTGTTGCGCCGCCTGATAAGTCTCGTCGGCGGTGTGGCAGGGCTTCGAGCAGCCGTCGATCACGTTCTCCGAAACGAGCAAGATCGGGCGGAAAGGGCAGACCTTGTAGAGGTCGAACATTTCGGCGCGGAGAGCGCTGATGGAGTTCAGGATGGGCTTTTTTCCGCCCGCCCGGGCTCGGTCGTACGCCTTAAGGCCAGCCTCGGCGATGGCCGGGTCGGGCGTGTCGATCGATAGGGGCTTGGCCGTCACCGCTTGAACCTTGCAGACCATTTCGGCCATGAACTCGGCCGATCGCGGGCCGACGTTCACGTCGATGTACGCCGCGCCCTTCTCATCTTGCATCCGCGCAAGTTCCAAAATCCCGTCAATGTCGCCGGCGTCGAAAAGCTTCTTTGTCGACGGAACGGAATCATTGATCGTTTCGCCGATGATCGTCAGATTGGAAATGGGCATCGGTAACTCCAATTGTTAATTGTCGATTGACGATTGTTGATTGAAGCAACTAAGCATCGAGCAACAATCAGCAATTATCTATCGTTCTGGGGCGCATTGTGATCACGGTCCAAGAACGCATTGGCCCAGGAGGACGTCTCTTTGAGCGAGGCGTTGTAGATGGTCACGGGACGGTCGAGCATCGTTTCGGATTCGCCGTAGGACTTCAACCGCTGGTAGATCCGCGCCCAGAAGCATTCCTTGTCGTCCAGCTCGCAGCGGCCGTCGGCCGAACCGCCGCAGGGGCCGTTGCGGGCGCACTTCGAGCACCACTTCTTCGGGCAAAGGTACGCGCAGTCGGGCAGGCTGCAATCGCCGCAGTCCTTGCAGCCGTACATCGCCAGCTTCGAGATCCGCTCGATGCGATAGGCCATGCGGCTCATGAAGCCTGGCTTGCGGTCCCAGCGGGCGAAAAATCGCCGCAGCAGCGGATACAGGGCTTTGTCCCGCGTGAACGCCATGCGATGCACCAGCCGCGAGAGGCGGTAATTGACCGTGACCTCCTTCGACTTCGCCGGCCGACGCAGCGAACTGAGATACTCGCGATTGATTCGCGACGCGCTGCTCTGCCCCGTATGCAAGTCGTGGTCGAAGAAGAAAAACTCGTCGGGCTGGGAAAATTGAATCTCTTTGAGGAAGTCGCGCCAGTCGTCCGGCTGGTAGCTCTCGGCTAGATCGATAATCGGCCCAAACCCATCGGCCTTATGGATGCCGCCGATGTAGCCAGCGGCAAAGCCGAGGCCTTTGAACACAGCCAACTGCTTGGCGGCCAACTCCTGGCAGAACTTCTTACCCTTGTCCGGCCCTGCGGCGTACTTCTCGATCCGCCGCAGCAGCTCGTCGCTGACGACGCAGCCTGCCAGCTTGCCGCTATTGAACAGTTTGGCCACACCCTTGGTTAAGAGGTAGACGTTGCCGATTACCGGCACGTTGATGCCGCGCGTTTCGAGGAAGAGCTTGACCTCGTGGAACTTGCGCATGTCGTAGCCGAGCTGCGGAATCACCCAGCGAGCGCCGGCGGCGATCTTGCGGACCAGCTTGAAGTATTGCGGCACCAGTTCCCGCTCGTGCCGCTTGAACGGCGAGACGGCGCAGCCGACGTAGAAGTTGGTCTTCGGCAGCGATTCCGGTTTGCCTCCACGGCCGGTCACCTGCAGACCAGCGTTCATCGACGCCAGGAGCGTGATCAGGCTCACCGAATCGAGGTCGAACACCGGGTCGGCCAGTCCTCGGAAGCCACCGGTCGGGTAGTCGCCGGTGATGGCCAAAATGTTTTCAAAGCCTTCGGACGCATAGCGCCAAGCGGCGGCCTCGATGGCGTTGCGGTTCATATCCTTGCACGTCAAATGCAAGACGACCCGCTGACGATGACTGGCGACGAGGCCGGCGAGCCAGTCGGGCGGCAACATCGGCCCCCCGCCTGGATTGTCAGTAATCGAAATCCAGCCGATCCGGGGGTCGGCCAAGAGGCCTCTGGCAAACGTAGCCAGATTGCCAGGGGTATCGACCGGCTCAATGCCGCGGGTGGTGACCACCTCGGCGCCGTAATAAAAGCGGCCCGAGCCGAGCATCTCCCGATATGTCACGTTGTTGTCCGGTGCAGTCACGCCAATTCAATCCGTGTTTGTCGGGTTCGAAACAATGAAAAAACGCAATCGCACGAAGCCCCGCGACGACCGCAGGCGCGTGCGACATTAGTAATTTTATCGCCGCGGACCGCAACCGTCCCGGGCTTGCGGCCGCCAGTGTGAATCAGACCAGCTTGCGAGCCAGCGCCACCGCCGCGCTGGCGTTGTCGCTATAGCCGTCGGCGCCGATTTCGTCGGCGTATTGCTGGGTGATTGGGGCACCGCCGATCATGACCTTGGTGGTGCTGCGAAGCCCCGCCTTTTCCAGGGCGGCGATCACATTCTTCATCATCGACATCGTCGTTGTCAGCAGGGCGCTCAGGGCGACGATGGTTCCATCCTTCTCCTTGGCGACTTCGACGAATCGCTCGGGCGGAACGTCCACGCCCAGATCGATTACCTGGAAGCCGCCGCCTTCGAGCATCGAGGCCACGAGGTTCTTGCCGATGTCATGCAGGTCGCCCTGGACGGTGCCGATGACCACGCGTCCGACAGGCTCCGCGCCGGCTGCAGCCAGCAGCGGCGTGATGATTTCGAGCGAGGTCTTCATCGCCCTGGCGGCGATAAGCAGCTCGGGCACGAAGTACTCGTTGCACTCGAATCGCTTGCCAACCTCGTCCATGGCCGGGATCATGTACTTTTTCACCAGCTCGCTGGGATCGACCTTTTCCGCCAGCGCGGCCTTGGTCACCTGTTCCGCCTTCTTGGCGTTGCCGGCCAAAATTGCGTCATAGAGTTCGGTGTAATCGGACATAAATCGCTCCCCCCTGCAAGGGCTTGTTGTAAGTGTGTACAAGCCCTCCATGATAACAGTCGGCAAGGCACCCTGCCAGTCCACCGGGGAGTACGACGATCGCTGCGATTCGAGCTTCGGCTCACGCTCGGGGGAGGGGGTGGCCATCGCGATCCGGCCCCTGCCTACTGGCCCGGAAATCCCGCGGCGTGACGCCGAATCGGCTGCGAAAGAGGGTCGCAAAATACTGACTCGACGCAAACCCGGAGCCCAGCGCCACGTCCGTGACGGTTAGCTCGGGGTGATCGACCAGCGCCCGCGCGGCCGCCGCGAGCCGGCACTGGTTGAGATGCTGCATCGGCGTCACGTTTGTCAGTTGCTTGGAGTGATCGGTGAAACTGGTGACTCCCATCCCGCACCGCCTCGCCATGCCGCGGACGGTCCATTCGAGCGCCATCTGGTCGGGGTTCTGCTGGAGGTCGGCCCAGAACAACTCGACGGTTCGCAGGGCGCTCGAGAGCGAGCGGTCGAGCCGTAAATCTCGATTCCGAGACATCTCGAGGATCAGCAGCAGCAACTCGTTCAGTTGCACCGCGAGGCTCGAAAGTTCGCTGCCGCCGCGATCCGATTCGACTGCCGCCCCGACGCGGCGGAAACAGCGTAGGACGTCAGGCGTCGCCCTCCACACCGGCTGGTCGTTGTGCCGCAGGATATCGGTCAGTTCCCGGCGATCCTGCGGAGTCAAGACAATCCACGCGGGCCACCGCCACGACTGGTGCGGGCGGCGAACGCCGAGGTCGAGAATCAGAAAATGCAGCCGTCCGGCAGCGACTTCTGGGTTGCCTACCCGATGCTGTTGCCAAGGGTGCGTAAACGTCAGGTCGCCCGGCTGGAGCGTGAATTCTTGATCGTCAACCGAGAATCCAAGGGTGCCTCGTTCGACGAGCGTCAGTTCAATCCCCTCGTTTCGATGCCAATCGAGGCCCCAGTCCTGGCGGCACCGAGCATCCCAAAATCCAACAGCCTTTAGCCCCGGCAGCGCCGCTCGCGGCAGTCGCCGCCCCGGATAGTGTCCTCTCGCGAAGCTAACGTGTCGAACGGCTCCCGCCCGAGCTGCGCGGATCAGCGGCCGGCACGTATCCGCCTCGTATTGGCACCCGTGGGCCTGATAAATCGGAATGGCCATCAACAAGCCCTGCCGCCGTTCAATCCGTTTCAGCGAAAGATCGTGAACGCAGTACGAACGCAAAACTTCTATGCTTGGTACACTGAACCAACTGTAGCGATCAGAATGATATTGGCGCCACGGTGGTGCATCAGGCCCGCTATTATCCCACGTTGCCAGGAGACCGTCCACATGGGGAAGATTTCATTAGGCGTGAACATGGAGTTCGTCCGCCACGACGACAAGTCGTTCGAATGGGGCGTCCAGAAGGCCGCCGAACTGGGCTACGACTGCGTCGAACCGATGGTGCACTGGGGCCGCGAACTGCTCAGCGAGGCCGGCTATTTCCACAGCGTTTCGATGCTCGACGACCCGTACCGCATCCGCCGGGCCTGCGAAAAAGCCGGCATCGGCATTTCCGGCCTTTCGGCCCACACGCCGCTGGGCCGGCCCGAGGTCGGCACCGAATACCTGAAACAAGCGGTTCGCTTCGCCGCCGAGTGTGGCGCGCCTGTCGTCAATACGGACGAAGGCCCGAAGCAACCGTGGACGACTTCCGACGAGGACCACGTGCTGATGCGCTACACGCTGCGGGAGGTGGCCGCCGTGGCTGAGCCGCGCGGTATTTTGATCGGCATCGAGCCGCATCAGCAATACAGCAAAACGCCGGCCGGCCTGGATCGCATCCTCGCGTTGGTTGATTCGCCGGCCATTGGCGTCAATTTCGACACCGGCAACAGCTATCTCTCCGGCGAAGACCCGATCGTCTGGCTCCGCCACGTCAAAGACCGCTTGGTTCACCTGCACGCCAAAGATATTTCCGTTAGCCAGTCCGACGCCGAACGTGGCAAAGTGACCGGCACCCCGGTCGGCTGCGCCTGCGGCGAAGGCGTGATCGATTGGGCCGGCGTGATCGAGATCTGCAAGGCCACCCCTCGCGACATCGCCATCAGCGTCGAGTGCGGCACCGTCGATCAGGCCGAGCGGAGCGTGAAGTACTTGCGGAAGCTGCTAAAGTAACCGCTTGAGACCGGTAGCCGCTTAGAAGCGAATTATCGCCAAAAAACGAAATGCCGCGCGACTGCGGTCGCGTGGGCGTCGGCGAAGCATCCACCCGGACGAGCCATGCTTAAAAAAGCCAGACGATGCGTGTTCGTTGATGCTGGGCTTGTGCTTCTTGTGGCTGTCTGCGGGCTAGCGCGAGCCGCTGACACAAGAATGGAGGACCGCAAGGCCACCGGCATCTCGTTGTTTGACAACGGCCGGCCGGTAGTGCGGTATCGATGTGCCGATGGGCCTTACAAACCCTACGTCGACCAACTTTGCTCCCCGGCCGGCGCTCAGATCTTGCGCGACCATGTTCCCGACCACGCCCATCACCACGGCCTGATGTTTGCGTTGAGCGTTGATGGCGTGAACTTTTGGGAGGAAGCGGCGGCCGCCGGAACGGAAGAGCCCGGCTTTCTGATGGTGGATAATAGAGGCGGCCACAAGCGTCCCGGTTTCGAGCAGGGGGTGTACTGGGTCGGCCCAGACAAGAAGCGGTTGCTCGACGAGCGACGCCACGTTACTAGCTTCGGCGATCCCGTCAATGGCGCCACGCTGGTCACTTGGCGGTCGCGGCTTCAGACGCCGCCGGGCAAAACTTCGGCGGTACTGAGCGGATCGCACTACTTCGGCCTCGGCATGCGATTCGTCGAGTCGATGGACAAGGGTGGGCGGTTCTTCAATGCCGATGGCAAGGCGGGCGAAGTCGTCCGGGGCGACGAAACCCTCACGCGAACCAAGTGGTGCGCCTACACGGCCAAGGCCGATGGCAAGCCGGTCACAGTGGCGATCTTCGATGGCCCGAAGAATTTCCGACCGGCGACCGTGTTCACGATGAGCAAGCCATTCGCCTATCTTTCTGCGACACTGAACGTTTGGAAGGAGCCGATCACGCTCAAAGCCGGCCATCCGCTCGATCTTTGCTACGGCATCGCTCTCTGGGACGGCGAAGTCGCCAAGGCAACCGTCGAAAAGCTCTATCTGCAATGGGTGCAACTGAGCGGGCAGAAGAACTAGTGGAGAAGCAGCCGGAATCCGCCGAGCCCGCAGAACGCGACTGCTCCAGATGACTGCCGCATCGGACGTGGCGAGGTGGCAGTGCAAGTGCAATCCCGACCAAGCGCGCAGCTCGCGGCGAGTTGCCGCCACGCGGCTTCAACGTGGACGCGAACGATGCGACGGCCGAGCGATTTGGGGCGAAGTGAAGTGGGAGTCGCTACTCGCACGTGAGCACGCGATTTTCGACAACTCTTGGCGTCTGATCGCCGCAACGTCGCTGGCAGCACGAATCGAGGTTTTGGCGCCAATGGCGTCGACCGTTTTTGAGCTAACGAGTTCGGCCATTACGTCGACCAGCCGGTCGATCTGTTTCTTTGTATGGTTGCTGTTCATGCTGAACCGCAGCCGGCTTTGATTCCTGGGCACGGCCGGAAAGACGATGGCGTCGACGTGAAAACCGGCTTCATCCAAACGCCGCGAGGCTTGCAAGCACTCGGATTCGTTGCCAATCAAGACGGGAACGATGGGGGTCGCCCGAGACAGCAACCGGAAGCCAAGGTCGTCCATCGCCTGGAGGAAGTAGCGTTGGTTGGCCCAGAGCCGCTCGCGTCGCTCCGGTTCGTCGCACACCATGTCGATGGCCTCGGACACGGCGAACGCCTGATCCGGCGGCAAGGTCGACGTGAATCCGTAGGCGCTGCAGGTGAGCCGCAGGACCTCGACCACCCAGCTTTCCGCGGCGATGAATCCGCCGATCGCGCCGTAGGCCTTGCTGAGCGTGCCCATGCAGATTAACCGAGGGCTTTTCACGCCGAAATACTCAGTGGTGCCGGCGCCGTTGGGGCCGAGCACGCCGGTGCCGTGTGCATCGTCGACGTAGACCATGGCATCGTAGCGGTCGGCGAGATCGAGCATTTCCGGCAACGGCGCGATGTCGCCGTCCTGGCTAAAGACGCCGTCGGTGACGATGATTTTGGTGGTGGCGTCGCTGCTTTTGAGTTGGCTCTCGAGATGGTTCATATCGCAGTGGCGATAGACGGCCTTCTCGGCCCCCGACATGCGGATGCCTTCGCGGATGCTGATGTGATTGAGTTCATCCGTGAAGTATGCGTAGCGATAACGCCTTGTGGAGCGAAAGCCATAGAATCGGACGGTGACCGCCGAAGAGGGCAGGGTCGACAATACGCCGAGGTTTGTCAGATAGCCCGTGGCAAAGAGCATTGCGGAGTCTTTGCCCTTTAGCTGCGCGAGCTTGGATTCCAAGTCGCGGTAGATGGCAAGATCGCCGCCGAGCAAACGCGACTCGCAATTGCCGACGCCGTACTTTTCCAAACCGCGCCGCGCGGCTCGAATCAGGCGCGGACTCGTTGCCAGACCAAGATAGTTATTGGTGCTGAACGAGATCAACTGCCGGCCATCGCGCGTGAACGCCGGCTCAGGAAGGCTGTCGACCGAGGAAAAACGATCGCGGATCGTTTCCATCCAGGCGTGCAATTCTTTGAACTCTCGCAACAGCCAAGTCCCTTCGCATGTACGGCAATCCTCCTAGCCAGGTAGTACGAGGACGTTCGCCATCAATGGTGACCAGGTTCCCAACAAAGCCAAGCCTCAAATATAATGGGCGTCGGCGTCGCGGTCAATTACCACTTCGGCGGGCGGTCCTGCACGAGCAACCATTCGCTACTGCGAAATCTCCGTCGGCTCGCTGCGCTGGCCCCACCCAAGCAACTCACCTCACCCTACGCAGGTAACCCTACGCGTTATGGGATTGCGGCGGTGGAGGTTGGCGACCGTCTGCGTTTCGACACCCTGACGCTGCTAGTGCCAGTAGTAGCTCCAGGCGTACTTGAGATCGACGCTCTCGCCAGGTTTCAAGTCAAGCTTCCAGGTGATTTGGGCGACGCTGTTAAAGTGTGTCCACCATTGCGGCCACGAATACCAACCCCACCAGGAAGGATATCCGACGATCGGCCCCATGGAGCCATCCTCGAACACATTTTGCATCTCGACTTTGCCGTCGTGGTCGGCCTCGGTGGCGTTGCCCAACACATTCCGAGTCAGTTCGATCCGGGCTGGCGTGGCTCGGTTGTTTTTCAGGTTGATCGTCCCGTGAAGGTTGACTTTTGCGTAGCTGTTGCCTTCCCAGGTGGTTGCATTGTGTTGACGCCCGGTTTCCGCGTCGGATTTCTTCACGAGGATGTCGACTGCAGTGGTGATCGGCAAGTCCAGGCTGCCGCCGACGGTGGTGTAAGTCGTCATGCCCTGGCCGAGCAACTGGCCTTCCTTAAGGATGAGGGCGGGGGCCGTGGTGATCGGATACTTGCTGCTGTTGGTCAGGCGAATCTTGTGCATCGCCTTGGGCGCTGAGAGCAACTTGGCGATCTCGGTTTGCTGGTAATTGTTGAACTGCCGCCAGACTTCCGGCGGCGGCGCGAAGCCAATATCGACGGTGAAGACGTCCTGATACTTGAGATCAAAGGAGGTCACGGGCACGACCATTCGCTGGCCCTTCTTCAACGTGACGTGCCGGAGCGTGAAAATGAACAAGTCCTCATTCTTCTCCGCGCCGCCAATTTCTGGGCCCAGGTCGCGCCGGTTCGCTGCCGCTGATGCGGGCGCCGGACCCGCGGGGCCGGCGCCGGCGACTTGGCTCATGATCGCGTTAGACAGGGCGGCTCGCGTCTGATCGCCTTGATCCAAGTACGGGGAAAGCTGGGCCACCGTCTGGTTAAGGCCGATGGGATCGCGCATGTCAGCAAAGGCAAAGCTCGGAACGCCGATGACCAGGTTCGCAGTCACGTCGTCCAGGTCTCCCAACTCGTTGATTAGCGTGGCTTCGAGTTGGACGGCGGCGTGGCCGCGGCCGTCGATGACGAACTTGTAGCTCGGAATCCAGCGAAGGCCTTTTTGGACGTACAATAGGCCCATGTCGGCCTGTGGGGCCGGCTGGCGACCACCCCAGTCAAGCTTGAGCCGAAGCAGATTGCGAAACTCCTCACTGGCAACGGCCGATTTGTGCGGACCGCGGAAGGTGACTTGCTGGATGCGATCGATGGAGACGGCCCTGACGCCTTCGGACGTTTTGAGGAGTACGATGTTTCCCTTCTGCGGCAGCTTCTCGCCTTCGTTGGGTGGCGCGGCGGCTTCCAACTCCTTGGAGCTGCGCGTGGGAAAGCCGACAATGGTGGCCGCGTACGTGAGTCCCTCGGGCTTCGTTGAGGCGGCGGACAAAGCCGTTTCGCTGACGGCGATTTCCGCGCCGATGTTCCCTTCAAGCAGTTCACGGAGCGTTAACGACGTGCGGTCCACCAGTACTTTCCGCTGCCCGGCGACCACGGCGGTCAGCTTGGCGTCCTTATCGGCAGAGTAGGGCCAGAATGTGCCCAGCACTGGCGCTGGCAAGTAGTCCATCAGCACGTCGCCGGATTTGTCGACGGCCAATCGGCCTTCGTGCAGCACCAGGGCGTGGCCGTCTTTGAAAACGGTTACCTCTTTGACGGGCATCGACGAGAGGGCGCTCAGGGGCGCAACCTCGTCGGCGCGAGCCATGGGCGTGGAAAGCGCGGCGATTAGGGCCAAGCCAAAGATTGTTCGTGACAAGATGGTTCGTCCTTTCCAAACGAAGGTGATTGGTTGATTTCGGCGGCACGCTCGTTAGTCACAGACGACCTTCCGCGCGGAATAGTTCCCCGATGTCTGCCCAATTTGGGTAGAAACCGGGTTTAATGCCGTAGAAGCAAGCATTGCGCGGCTCAAAAGAGGGCGGCAGGGCGGCGGGACCGTCACGCCAACCAAGGACATGCCCCATCTCGTGCGTCAGCGTGGTCAACAGATCAGCGTGCCCGGCGGCCGTGGTCTGGGGATTGGGCTTGGCGACGAGCACATTAGCAGCCCGTTGCATAAACTCCGAATCATCTTGAGGCGTTGGGGCAACAAACCAACCATAACCGGCAGCGTCGTGGTCGATGAGGATCGTCCCGGCGGCGGTCTGGCCCAGTAAGCGGCCTGGCAGGTCGGCCAATTCGACGTTCACGCCGGCCAATGCACCCGTGGCCCAGTTCCCCAATTCCATCTCCAGACGCCGCGATGCTTCAACGGCGAGGAAAGTAACCTGCGTCGCGGTCAGCGCCGACGCGATATCCTGCGGAGCGGTCGTGGCGCCAACCATTAACCCAGCGGCGATCGTGATCGCTTGCGTCAGGTGGGAGAAGTAGGGCGTGCTGCTGGACCAGAGATAGCCGGCCAGGTAATAGACGCCCGCCGCCACGCCGGTCGTGTTCCAGTTATAGCTGCCGGCGCCGTTAGCGGCCGCCACTTGATCGATCTCGATCCAGGTCTCGTTGCCGTTTCCCCAAAGGGTGTCCTTGTCGTAGCACAGGCTAATCACGCTGCCGGCGGCAACGTTGGCGGCCGTCCACTGGATCGGCACGATCGCTCCGGCGGTGAATGTGCCGGAGGTTGGGCCGGTGAGGGCGAAGGCCGCAGCCTGGATCGTAATCGCTTGCGTCAGGTGAGAGAGGTAGGGCGTGGTGCCCGACCACAGATAGCCGGCCAGATAATAAGTGCCCCCGGCCACGCCGGTGGTGTTCCAGTTGTAGCTGCCGGCGCCGTTAGCGGCGGCCACTTGGTCGATCTCGATCCAGGTCTCGTTGCCGTTTCCCCAAATGGCGTCTTTGTCGTAGCACAGGCTGATCACGCTGCCAGCCGGGACATTGGCGGCCGTCCATTGGATCGACACCGTCGCTCCGGCAGCAAATGTGCCCGAGGCGGGGCCGGTCAAGGTGAAGGCAGGGGCAGCCACACTTTGGATCGTGATCGCTTGCGTCAGGTGGGAGAGGTAAGCCTTGCTGCCTGACCACATATAGCCGGCCAGATAATAGGTGCCCCCGGCCACGCCGGTGGTGTTCCAGTTATAGCTGCCGGCGCCGCTGGCCGCGGCCACTTGGTCAACCTCGATCCAAGTCTCGTTGCCGTTCCCCCA
>JAJFUI010000321.1 GCA_021372555.1 Planctomycetaceae bacterium
CTCACGCGTCGAGAGCGCGGACGCGTTTCCTTGGTAGCGTTCGCTGCCAAGCAGACTCGTAAGGTACGTGACGGCGTTGATCATGCCAGCGTCTTCGAGCCGTTGCTGCGGCAGGGACAACGCAAGCCACTCCAGCACGTGCCCGGTGGCGCGCAATTGGACCGCGGCCTCGGCGCTGCTGCCGCGCCGCGCCGGGAAGTGCGGCCCCCAACTGCCGTCGCTGTCCTGCTGCTGAAACGCGAATCGCTGGAAGTCGGCGACATACTTTTGCGCCCGATCGAAATCGCCCTTGTTGTTCGGCTTGCCGTGCTTCGCCCGATGTGTGAGCGTGAAGCTCAGGCCCATCAAGCGATTCAGCCCGCCCTCCGGCGCGCCGACCATCGGTTGCTCCAACTCGTGCGCGACGATCCGCTCGATCGACCAAGTTTCGCCGAGATCGTTCTTCCATTCGGGCTCGTCGACATAATACGCCAAACCGACGAGCGCCAACGACATGTCACTGTCGGCGCGGCAGGCAAGCTTCTCCGCTTGGACCACGTCCGCAACTTTCCGAACTGTTTTGCCGAGGCGCACCGGATAGTCCGGCTGAACGCGCGACAGGGCCAGCATCGCGAGGAACTCGCCGGGCCGCTCTTGGTAGCCGTAGCCGATACGCGCGGCGATGTGATCCTTGCTGCGGCCGAGCATCTCGAAGCCCGAGCACGGATAGTTCCAGCAGAGGGCTGTGATGCCGTTGATGTGTCGACCGTCGGCCCCATCCAACAAGACCTCGGTGTCGCAGCCGAACGCCAAGCAGCGGCTGAGTATCTCGGTGGCCGAATTATCCCGGGTGCTGAGCAGTTGCTGACGGTGCTCGGTCAATACGCTGCGGACTCGGTCACGCAGCTCGCCCAATTCCGGCGATAGTTGCCGTTTCGGTTTTGCCGCGGCAGAAGCTGACTTCGCAGGGTTTGGCTTCGCAACCGCCGGCTTAGTCTTCGAGGCACTCGCCAAGTCGCGAGCAACGAGCCCCGTTGGCAACACCAAGCCGGCTGCTACCGCACCCACGGACAAAAACCGAACCCAAGTGTGAATCATCATGAAATCTCCGCCTGCGCGTCCTGAAATCGCAGGATGCTAGCCAACGTTACGGCTTTGCCACGGTCTACGAGCCCGAAGCGGTCTGCTGCGGCGGCGCGGTCTTCGCCGTGGGCTGCAATTCGTCCTGGCGCGGCCGGTCGATCAAGAAGCCGCCGACGTCGCCGCGCTGAATGTAGCAATTGTTGTCAGCTTCGCAGCCGTACTTGTCCTTGCCGCCGTAATCGACCAAGAAGGCGAAGTTACCGCCGCACGAGGGCATGTCGTGATAAGAAATCCCCGTCGCAGCCAACCCTTGGCCGTAGCCTTCGTAGACATCGTCGCCGTTGTAGTCGAAGAGGATGCCGAAGCCCATCTGGTGAGCCGTTCCCTGGGTCAGGCCCCCGGTCGACTTGTATTTGTCGTTGCCGGCGAAGTCGCACAGAACGCCCATCGAGCAGACCCAGGCCATGCCCGTGCCCATGATGGTGCCCTCGTAGACGTCATCGCCGCTATCGTCGAACATGAAGCCCATCGCGTAGTGGCAACCCCAACCGCATCCGAATCGTTGATACTCGGGTTGAGTTCGCTGGCCGCCATCGTAAGCGGTACGCGTGATCAGACGCTTGGTGTTGCCACCGAAGTCGCGGGCGAAACCTAGGCCACACCAGTAGCCACCGCCGTGCGACAGATAATCGAACTCGTAGGTGTTCTCGCCGCCGCCGTCGAGGATGACGCCGATGCCGCCGTCGGCAACCTGTCGGATGCCGGCGCCGACGCCTTGCCCCCAACCCTCGTAGCCAGGCGTCTCAGGATAGGAGTCTCGCCACATTCCTCCGCAGTAATAGTGATTGTTTCCGGTGACGTTCTCCAACATCCCGAACCCCAACGGGCCGCCGAACCCTTGCGCCCACATCGCGGCATGGTAGTCGTTCTTCCCGCCGTGACCGATCAGGATGCCGACGCCGCCGATCGCCTGGCCCTGCACACGACGGACGCCGCGATAGCGGTTGTTCGGGCCGAAGTCGATCAAAATGCCAACGCCGGCGAGCGCCGATCCCTGGGCCACGTCCTGGGCCTCGTAGACGTTGTCGCCGCCAAGGTTGGCCACCATCGAGACGCCGAGTACCGCACCGCCCTGGATGCCGGCCTGGGTGCCGCGGAAAATATTGTGTCCAGCCAGATTAATCACGACCAGCACCGGCCGATCGGGTCCCACGGTGCCTTCGTAGTAGGCGTTGCCCCCGCCAAGATCAATCACCGCCGCCACGTCGCGCATCTGATCAAGCTGATATGTGTTCACGCCATCGCCGCCGATAACGATAGCGCCGGCGGGCGTGTCGATCTTTGCAACGACGGTTCCAGTCATCCCGGGCACGCGCACATTGCTGCCGGCCTGAGTCTTCAGGGTCTTTAGCCCCTTCAACTGCTCCAAGACTTGGACATCGGCCAGTGGGGCCAACGCCTCGGCGGCCTTGTGAATCGCCTCGCGATCCATCTTCTCCATGATGTCGCAGAGCTGCCGCCCCGTGCCCCGATCGTTGAGCGTGTGCCCAACTTGGTTCTGGGTGCAGAGGACCGGCACCAAAGATTCCTGGAGCTCGTGGATTTCTTGTTTGGTCAATGGCCCCAAGGCCGCAGAATACGCAATTTGCGCCTCGGTCAACGCCCGCTTGACGATCTCCAACGCCTGCTCGGGGGATTCCACCTTAACCAGCTTTCGTGGCTTCCGCTCGCCGGCATCCATTTTGACGGCGGCAATGGCCAGGGCCTGGGCCAAACCGGCGCGGCTGTCGATGGCGGCCATATGCAGCTCGCGGGTGAACCGCTCCGCCTCGGCCGGCGCCGTCAGGAAGTTCCGCATCATGTGGTCGTACCAGCGGAGTCGGCAGTTGCCGGTCAGTTCCGAGCCGGTGAATCGGGCGGCCGATGAATTCACTTTGCCGATCGCATAGCTCTGGAACCGTGCGAACCGGTCGCTGATGCCGCGGCGTCGGATGCCTGCGATAATTTCGTCCTGAAGCAACTTCATCATGCCAGGCGCCAACGGTTCCCCGATGCTCCCCGGCATTCCCTTGTCCTGGGCGTCGTGCTTTTTGCTGGAAGGTTGCTTGGCGGTCTTTGCGCCCTCGGGTTTCTTCGCGGGGCCGGCCGTCTGGTCCGCTGCCTCGTCCGACGGCGACTCCGAGTCAGTCGGGTCGTCAGAGTGGATGCGAGCCGTGGCGATCTGGGAGACTTTGGCTGAGGATCGCGCCAGTCCGGAGGCCTTTCCGTAACGTGCATCGGACGCCGCGTAGACGCCGTGTGCCGCTATGCCGATCAGGGTCGCGACAATCGAGGTGGCCAAGAACGTAGTACCCAAACGAATCAGACGCGATGACATCTAACGAATCTCCTGCCGTAATCCCCAGCGAGCGGCGTCAAAGCGGGGTATTCTAGAGAGGATTTCCGGAGCGGTCAACCAGTGAATTGCCCCGTCGCTGACCATATCACCGCTTCAATCGGCACGATTTTACGTATTCCTTGAGTGCCGGGAACTGCGCCCTCCCACATTTGCCAAGCTCCATCGGAAAGAGTGTCCACCGCAGTCTTAGCAGTGACCACCCGCATCGAATTGGCGATCTATGCGTGGAACGGCTTTCGACAAAACGGTTTCTGCAGCGCCGCGAGACAAATTTCCTGGCGATTGTATTGAAGCTGTCTTGCGCGAACGACGTTGTACCCCCAACTTCGCACGCGTTCCATGTACTCTGGCACTCTCTCCGCAAGTTCCCAGTGCGGCAGCTTCAGCGTCAGCAAAAGTCCACGAATGCTGACTTCTGGGTGGGTGACAATCGCCTCCACGGCATCAAGCGTGTAGTTCGGCGCGACGTTCATGTCGGCCGTCAGCCAGCGAATCTTGCGAAACTCCCGTCGGCGAACCTGCGGGCTTCTCCGCCGAACGTGTGTAAAATGCGGGTTCGCCAGTACCGACGGCGCCATCTCAGCCGGATCAACGCCGGTTACCCAGAACCCGCGAGCCAAAAGCGCCTGACTCGCTCCGCCCGGCGCGCTTCCGATTTCTGCGACCCTTGCGCCCTTGGGGATGGGCAGTTGCGACCACCGCAGGCCCTCTTCCATTTTGAGCCAGGCTCTCGATACCGCGTCGGCCGGCAACGTAAGCGAGATCAGCCCGCCAGGATGTCGTGACGCGAATGTGTTTGCGCAGTGCCATCCCATCCACCACTGGGTGTCGTCGAGCATGATGCAGTCGAGCACCATCTCGCCAGGCTTGGCGGGCTGCAGCGGATCGCTGGCCGTCTTGGCGAGGCTCTGCGGCTGCGGACATCGCTCGAACAGCGATCGGTGCACATCGACAGCCGCCGGTGTGATGTTTGGCTCGAACCCATGTACGCCTGGGGCAAAGCGGTCCCGCTCCCACACGTGAATCCGCTGAACGGTTCTCCCCTGACAGGCCTTCCAAGCCGCGATCGCCGCGTCTTCCGTGCCGGCGAAGGAACCTGGCTCCGCCGTCCCTTCCGGCAAGAGGTGCGGCTCCCCTTTTTCGGCTTCACCACGATTTGCCACGGCACCCGCTTTCACCAGCCCCAGCGAGAACCCGTACGCCCTGGCGAAGACCGATTCCAGATCGAAGTCCGCGGCCAACCCATGCGCTGCCGGCAGTTTAAAGGTCAAAAACCCCGGTCGCGAAAACGCGAACCGAAACGCCGGCCACCGTCGCCCGATTTCCGTTTTCACCGCCCCTTCGGCGCCAATCTGACAGGTAACGAACAGGAAATCGGACATTATGACTGTGTCTCAGGTTGTCTCTTGCTCAGGGCGTTAACGTCCCCGACCTTCTCTCCAGCATAATCAGATGGCTTGCCGCCGACCACGCCTCGGGTCGCAGAACATCGTTCTGCAGTGTTGTCGTGGCATTTTCGCGAAGGCGCCAGATCCGCTTCATCTTCGTGAAAACGCTTCCTTACCCCATCAGGCACCTATAATGACGGTGTGACCCGCCGGAGCTGAACTTACGCTGCCAGGGACTTCACCTGCTTTGCCTCCGGTGGACGAATGCTGCTGTCCTAACCATTTCACAAAGGAGCCGCGATCATGGCCAAAAAGGAGACTCCGAACAAGACCGGAGCTGTCAGGGAATACCTCAAGGCTAACCCCAAGGCGAAGAATCAGGAAGTGATTGATGCGTTGGCGAAGAAGGGCATCACGATCAGTGCCAGCTACGTTGCCAACATCAAGACGACCCACAACAGGCGGCGGCGGGCAATGCGAGGCGTTGTCGCCAAAGGCGGCGTCGGCATCCCGGAGGTCAAAGCGGCTCTGGCTCTCCTCAAGGTCACAGGAAGCGTTGCAGCAGCTAAACAAGCGCTCGCAGTGGCTCAGGAGATCAGAGAGATTGTGTGAAGTCACAGTAAGCCGCCACGATCTACACCGGCTTTGGCACGGGAACGTGCCGCCGACACCGCAACTCGTTGAGCAAGGGGACTGCTATGACACTGAGCAAATACTTCGAGCAGAGCAAAGGCGTTGGCGTTCTGGCAACCACGGATCTTGCCGGACAGGTGAATCAGGCGATCTACGCACGGCCCCTCTTCTTGAACAAGGATGACGAGGGGACTTGTTCCTTTGTCATGGCCAACCGGCTCACCCACGACAATGTGGGCCACAACCCGAGCGCCTCCTATCTGTTCCTCGAGGAAGGCGAGGGCTATGCGGGCATGCGTCTGTCGCTGGTGGTGATCGAAGAGGAGACGGACTCCGAGAAGATTCAGACGATCCGTCGCCGCAACAACCTTCCGATCAGCGAGGAGGACAGCAAGTACCTAGTCCACTTTCACATCGAGGGGGTGCGCCCATTGCTCGGTAACGGGTGACGCGTGATGACCACGACGCCAATGCAGAAGACAACCTGCGATGACATTGTGTCACGAGTCGCTCGGCGGGCTGTTGGACAGCACGCTCAGGCCGCATGCCGATTATCGGCAAGGAACACGATTTCGAGGCGTTTGATACTCTTCAATTGAAAACAGCGACAACTTCTCAGCTATATAGGTCGAGCAACGCGGCGTCGACGGTGTTGCCGACATTGGACCCGCAGATGGCCGCGTCGAGGTCATCGACAATGCCATCGTAGTTGAAGTCGCCCTCGCTCCAATTGCCGTTTTGATACAGGTGGGCAGTGACTACGGCCTGATCGGCTGAATCGACCGAGCCGTCCAGGTTCGCGTCGCCGTACAGCGAGTAGACCACCGTGACTTGCGACGCCGCCGTGTTGTCCTTCCAGGCGAGGCCACAGTAGTCGGTTTCGGCCACCGAACTAATGAACTTGCCCGTATCAAACCGAGCAGGGCCGTTGGCGTCGTAGCTTGTCGTCAGTGCGGCCAAGATCGCGGCGGCAGGGCTCGACCCGCCGGAGTAGTCGAAGACGACCTTTCCATACTGGATATCGACGCCTCCACCGTTAAGGATCGCAGATTGTGCTGCGAGTCCAAGCTGCAGCGTACCTCCTTGAACCGTCGTTCGACCAGTGTATGTGTTGATACCGCAGAGGACAAGAACGTTGGAACCGGTCTTCGTCACACTGACAATCCCGTTTCCGTTTTCGATTACGCCCTGGGAGTCCTGATTACCGCTGCCAATGGCAAGGGTCACATTGCCAGCCACGCTGCTGGTAATTGTTCCCCATTGGTCCAAAGCACGAATGGCTATACTGTGACCGTTCAAATCAAGCGTGCCGCAGGCAAGCCAAACATCAGAACTGTCCTCAATGGCGTCATCGTTCGCAATCTTGACCGTGCATTTGTCGATGTATGTTTCGCCGGTGTACGTGTTCGCAGCGGTCAGAGTAACGGTACCACCGCAGCCCTCCAAGTCGAGAATCGAGGAATTCCCGTCGCTGTCGGACAGCACGCCTGAGAGCGTCAGTTGGCTGGCCCCGGCTACCAAGAAGCCTGAATCGGGGCCAAGGGCAATGTCGGTTGACAGTGTCGCGGATCCTTCGACAGAAAGGCAGCGTAGCAAGAGAAGGCGGTTGCCAGAAACGGAGAAACCGCTCCCGGTGAACTGGAGGGAAGAAAAAGTCGTGCTGTCAGGAAGGTCATTTTGGGTAACGACGCCGGTCGCGTTATCAAAGACTAGCGTGTCGCCGGGCGCGGGGGCGACCGCACCGGCCCAGTTTGCGGCCGTGCTCCACTTGTTATCGCTACCGCCGCCTGTCCAGACGCGGGTTGCCGCCGTAACGACAGCGGAGTTGGTCGTCACCGTTTGGCCGTCCACGCCGTCGACGCGCGGTGTCACTTCAACGGTTATCCAATCACCAATGTCGCCGTTTCCGGCAACACTTAGATCGAAAGTATCCGTGACGTTGGGGTCCGAGACAACGTGCGTCTGCTTGACGATGCCATTGACCTTCCACACGAAGGTGAGCGTCACGTCGGGGTTGTTTTCGTTGCCAATATCCAGCTTCTTTGCGGTCGCCGTCAAGACATCATTGGAACTGGGAGTCAGGCTATCGAGACTCACGGTAACCGAGCGTCTGGCGGCATAATTGCGGAAGTACGCCATTACCGCCGCAAGAGTCGGATCGGTGTTCAGGAATCTGTCCGCCGCTTCCACGTCGAGGAATTGACTGGCCTGCTCGAAAACATTGCCTGTGCCGTGGTTCGCGTTGAGATACGCCACGAACGTTTCGGAATTGGTTGTGTTAAGCACGCCATCCATGCGACCACCACCGGTGCATCCATGGCCGATCCACGTATTGTTGCTGATCGACGAGTAACTGGTGGTCACGATGGTATCAATGAACGGCTGTTGACCACGAGACTCCACGAACACGTTGTCATCAACAGCCACGTTGGATTGGATGTAGTTGGACCAGTTGCTAAGAACCGCCGAACCATTCGCGAACTCGACGTAGTTGTTATGGAATTGCTGTCCCGCACTTCCTTTACATAGATACCATGCAGGGTACAGGTGTTGTGCTGAGATCGGCGTATCTTGCACCATTTTCGGCACCGAAAACAGCACATTGTTATAGATGTTACCGCTTGCCCCGCTGTTTTGGACGGCAATCTGCGATTGGTAAACAACGTTGTTGTAGACTTCCACGTTGTTTGAGTTCTCGGGCCACAGTATGATGTCGCCTCCACTTCGATTGCGGCCCACAAAGTTGTCGTGAAACGACATATTTTCGCCATAGAGGTACAACTGCTGTTCCCACCAGCCTTCATCATAGGTCGCGCCATCAAGATGCCATTCGCCGCCTCCTAGGTAGTCAAAATAACAGGAGGCGATTTTCATGCCTGTACATGAGCTACCATACAGCGTGGAAGCGAGGAACGTGCAGTCATGGAAGGTGATTCGCGGGGCAAAAGTTTTCAATTGCGAGCCCCAGTTGAACGTTATCCCATCGAAAACGAGATCCGACGAGCCTGTGTTGAGGCAGAGATACGTCTGCCACCCGCCAACGTACACCAATGGATCCGAAGTGGGATCGTTCGGATCCTCCGTCGCAATGGGGGCGACCGTGTTAGACTTCAGATACATCACCTTCGATACAGGGTCACAATAGATCAGATCGTACAATAACTGATTTTGGCTGTTATAG
>JAJFUI010000009.1 GCA_021372555.1 Planctomycetaceae bacterium
CGTAACGCAGCCCGGCACAGATCGGGCAACGTCCGCAATGCCGACAGTAGCCAACGCCACACTTGCTGCAACGCTCTTCGCCCTTACTCCCCGAGGGCGAGCGGACGTCTTTCCGGCCGTCCTCGCACTAGCCACTAGCCACTAGCCACTTCGAAAAGCGGATGGGAAGGGATTCGAACCCCCGGTGGACTTTCGCCCACAGCGGTTTTCAAGACCGCCGCCTTAGACCACTCGGCCACCCATCCTTAGCGTTCTCTGAAAGAACCGACAATCCATCGGTTCATTGACGGTCGCGTAGCTCTTGGCGGCCTCACACCTTGGCCACCGCGCGGCGGGCGCAGCGATCGCGCCCGGTCGAGCCGGCACGCCCTGGGCGGCCCAACCCAACCCCGTATCGCGCCTCGAAGCGATGCTTGCCGAAGGCGAGTTCGTCGCCTGGCAGCAGCGGGGCTTTCGGCGAGACGCGAACGCGATTGACAAATGTGCCGGACCGCGTCCCCAGGTCCCACACCGTCAACTCGCCGTCGCTATCGTCGATCATGCACTGATAGTGGCCCAACGAGGAATCGTCCAGACAGACGTCGGCGCCAGGGTCCAGGCCCACGATCACCGGGAATTGTTTTAAGACGATTGGCGACTTATTCGGATCCGAGCTAATGAGTTCCAGTTTCATGTTTTGGCCCCCCCTTCCTCGAGGGACGCACGCGATGCTCCTACAACACCAGCATACCAATTATGCGCTGGAAAGGTCAACTGGCGGCGCTCGAGCGGGGGCATCGAGCGGGGGATGCCGGGTACGCCGCACTCAGGAGCGTTGCAGGAAGCAGAAGCAATCGCCAGCCGCGATCAGTGCAAGCACTTGGCAATCGTCGCCACGGCCAGATACGACAGCGAACCGATGACAGCGGCCACGGGGATCGTAAATATCCAAGCCCAAACGATGTCGACGGTTACCCCCCAACGGACCGCGCTCAACCGCCGCATGGCGCCGAAACCGACGATCGAGCCGGCGATGGTGTGGGTGGTGCTGACGGGAATGCCGGCTGCGGCGGTTGCGAAGAGCGTGACCGCTGCACCGGATTCAGCGCAAAAGCCGCCGAAGGGGTCGAGCTTGGTGATGCGCGAGCCCATCGTTTTAACGATCCGCCAGCCGCCGATGAGGGTGCCCATGCCCATGGCGGTATAGCAGATGAGTTTGATCCACGGATCGATCTGGAAGTGCCTTGTCTTCCAAACGGTCGAGTAGAGCAGCATGGCGATGATGCCCATGGTCTTCTGGGCGTCGTTGCTGCCGTGGCCGAGGCTGTAGAGGGCGGCGGAAAGGAGTTGGCCTTTGCGAAAGATCGCGTCAACCCGTCGCGGCGTGGCGTTGCGAACGATCCAGGTCATGCCGGTGCCCATGACGAATCCGAGCACGAGCCCGATCATTGGGGAAAGGACAATGAAGGCGGCGATCTTGAGGACGCCCGAAAAGATGACAGCCTTGACGCCCGCCTTCGCAATCGCCGCGCCCGTCATAGCGCCGATCAGGGCGTGCGAGGAACTGGTCGGCAGTCCGAGGTACCACGTAATGAGGTTCCACAGAATCGCACCGAGCAATGCGCTAAGGACAAAGTAGGTGTCGACGACCTCCTTATCGACAATCCCTTTTCCGATGGTGGTTGCCACCTCTGTGCTGAACACGTAGGCCGCTACAAAGTTGAAGAACGCGGCCCAGACGACGGCTTGAAGCGGTGTCAGGACGCGCGTGGAGACGACGGTGGCGATCGAGTTTGCCGCGTCGTGGATGCCGTTGGTAAAGTCGAAAGCAAGCGCCAGCAGAATTGCGCCAATCACCAGCGCCGGCGCATCCAAGGTGCCGATGTGATAGCCGGTGTAGGCGAGACCCCAGACCACGAAGCTGAGCGCCAGCGAGCCCCAAATCCATTGACGGTCCATGGCTCAGGCGTTCTCCAGCACGGTGCCTTCGATCACGTGTGCAACCTCTTCAGCGGCGTCCATGGCCAGTTCGATTAGGTCGATGATTTCTTTCCACTTCATCACGGCAACGGGGTCCATGCCCATCTTGAAGATCGATGCCAGGGCGATGTGGTGCAGGTGGTCGCCGACATTCTCCAACCGCTGGATTTCGATGCAATGCTCGCGGACGCGATTGTTCTTGCTGCGGAGATTGCGAAGGTCCTGGACGGCAGCCTTTACGGCCTTGGCGAGGTCCACCGCAATCTTGCCCATCGCGCAGGCCTCGGGCAGAATTGGGCCAACCTCGTAGAGGCAGATGCGGCGAGTGGCGTCGTCGAGGTAATCGACGAATTCGTCCAGGGCGAGAGTCAGCCGCCGCAAATCCCCCCGCTCCAGCGGAGTGATGAACGACCGATGGAGCAGCTCCATCGCCTCGTGCGTGACCTTGTCCGCCTCGTGTTCGAGCTCCTTCATCCGGCGGGAATACTCTTTGGGGTCCCCCGAACGTTCGAGAAACTCGGCGAAAACCTCGGCGGCGCGGACCAGGATGTCCGTGTCGCGATCGAAATAGTCGAAGAACTTGGTGTTGCGCGGCAGGAAGTTGAACATGCGGCGAGTCTCAGGGGAACGAAAGAACTGCCAATGTAGCCCAGAGCCGTCCGGGCGACAAGGACCGGCACTGTGGGTACAGCCCTCGTCGCCGCACGACTCCTTGTTTTCTGCCTCAATGATTCTGGCTGGCTTCACTCACCAAGCTCTGACAATACACCGCTGGGGTGACAGCATGAACTGCCACCCCAGCGGTGAAGGTTTCGCCCGGGAACTGTGGGCTCCCGGTTATCGCTGATAAGGATCGTCAGCTTGGGCTATTCGTCCAAGCCGCCGACGATCTCTTTCATTTCGGACGACTCGTGCTTGCTCCGCCAGACCGCCCAAAGGGTGACCAGAACGCAGGCGACGGCCACGATCAGGCCGATGTGCCAGTTGGTCGGCAAGTTGGACAACGTGGTGGTGACGGGCATTTCGGGCTTGAACTCCGACACCTTTGGATGGACGCCTGACACGTTGTATGCCAGCACTAGACCAAGGCCAAGCAGGCTGACCATATTCATCACCTTGACCATCGGGTTGATGGCCGGGCCAGCGGTGTCCTTCAACGGATCGCCGACCGTGTCGCCGGTCACTGCGGCCTTGTGCTTCTCGCTACCCTTGCCGGTGCTTTCGGTGCGAGGCTCGTCCTCGATCAGCTTCTTGGCATTGTCCCAAGCGCCGCCGGCGTTGGCCATAAAGACGGCCAACAGCTGCCCGACGAGGATCATGCCCGCCAAGAACCCGCCCAGGGCATACGGGCCCAACAGGAAGCCGACAAAGAACGGAGCCGAGATGGCCAGCAACGCCGGACCGATCAGCTCCTTCTGGGCCGTGTTGGTGCAGATGTTAACCACGCGGCCGTAGTTCGGCTTCTTCGTGCCGGCCATGATCGCCGGGTCCTTGAACTGGATACGGCATTCCTTAACGATGAAGAACGCCGCCCGGCCCACGGCCCGAATCAGCATCGAACTGAACAGGAAGGGCACGGCGCCGCCGATCATCAGCCCGATCAGCACCTTCGGATCGGCCATGGTGAGGAAGCCGGCGAAGTAGTTGTACTGGGCCGTCGTCATATCCTTAAGGCGGTCCTCGCTCCCGACGGCGATCACCGCGATGAAGCTGGCGAAGAGCGAGAAGGCGGCGATCACGGCCGAACCAATGGCGATCCCCTTGGTCTCGGCCTTCGTCGTGTTGCCCACGGCGTCGAGGTCAGCCAAGATCTGGCGGGCCCGCTTGTTCTCGGCCGGCGGCATGAAGTCCTTGTCGCCCTGCTTGAGTTCCTGGCCGTTCAGGCCGCGATTGTAGCCCATCTCGCCGATGCCGTTGGCGTTGTCGGCCACGGGACCGAACACGTCCATCGAGATCGTGTTGCCGGTCAGGGTCAACATGCCGATGCCCGTCATCGCGATGCCGTAGGCGACGAACACGGCCGGCATGCCCCAGTAGCAGAGGACCGAAAGCATGATCGCCACGACAATTACCAGCAGGGCTGCCACAGTGCTCTCATAACCCACGGCGAAGCCCTGGATGATGTTCGTCGCGTGGCCGGTCTGGCACGCGCGGGCCAGCGATTTCACCGGGCTGTGCGAAGTATGCGTGTAGTAGCTGGTGACCTTGTTCAAGGCCACGGCCAGGAACACGCCGATCAGGCAGGTGAACGCCGGACGCATGTCCAACGTCGGCATGCCCCAGTTAAACCACGCCGCCAGATTGGCCGGGCTGTGCGTGCCATTCAGAGCGGGGAAGCCCCACACCGCCATGCCATAGTCCTTAAAGTAATCCGCCGAAAAGTGAAGGTAGAAGGCGCCAATGGCGAAGAAGCCCACGATCGAAATCAGCGAGCCGATCCAGAAGCCGCGGTGCACGCTCTTCAACGCCGTGTCCGAGGTATCGTTCGGGCCGGCCTTCACGGTGTATGTGCTGATGATCGAACCGAGAACGCCAATGCCGCGGACCAACAAGGGGAAAATGACGCCCTTGTGGCCGAAGCTGGCCAAGCCCAAGATCATCGCGGCGACGATCGTGACTTCGTAGCTCTCGAAAATGTCGGCGGCCATGCCGGCGCAATCGCCGACGTTGTCGCCCACGTTGTCCGCAATCGTCGCGGCGTTGCGAGGATCGTCCTCAGGAATGCCGGCCTCGACCTTGCCCACCAGGTCGGCCCCAACGTCGGCGGCCTTGGTGTAGATGCCGCCGCCAACTCGCATGAACAGGGCCAACAGCGTGCCGCCGAACCCGAAGCCCAGCAGGGCTTCATAGGCCTGCTCGCCGTAAATCATGAAGATCGCGGTGCCGCCCAACAGGCCCAGTCCGTCGGTCAACATGCCGGTGATCGTGCCGGTGCGGTAGCCCAACTGCATCGCTTCGCCGTAGCTCCGCCGAGCGGCAGCCGCCACGCGGAGATTGCCGGTAGTGGCCAGCTTCATGCCGTTCCAGCCCACGGCCAGACTAAACAACGAGCCGAGGAGGAAGGCAACGGCCCGGCCCCAAGCGAACGGCAGGTCTTCCTTGATCGGATTCCAGGGATTGTATTTCGTGAAGAACAACGCGACCGTGATGATGACGATCAGCGGAACGATCTTTTTGGCTTGCGCCGAAAGATAGGCGTTAGCGCCCTCGCGGACCGCCCCGGCAATCTCCTGCATCCGCGGCGTTCCCTGCCCGGCTTCCCGCACCTGTTTGACCAACATCCGGGCATAAACGAGGCCCGCGACGGCGATCAGCAGGACGACGACCAAGGCGGCCTGCTCGGCAAGGGGATATTTCTGCGGATTGACAAACGGCTCGAAGAACCGGAAGTGCCCATCGGCCGTCGCGGCAGTCGGTGCCCCGGACGTCGGCGGGGTCGGCTCGGCGGCAATTACCCATCCGGCTGCGGCCACAAAGCCGACGCAAGCCACTGCCAGCCATGCGATATACAACCGGTTCTTCCAATGTGAGCCGGTTTTCGAACCGGCCTTACCAAAGCGACGGACACGCGCCATGAAAACTACTCCTTGCCAGTGAGGGGGTATATGGGAAGGGACGGACCTCCGAGTCCATCCAGAGGTGACCACAACGCTTTACTCGCCGGTCACGATGCGAACTCTGGGCATCATACCGTTAACGGAAGGGACTATCGTCGCAAACCCCGCCGATGGTGTCAAGGGGAGTGTGTGACTAGGGCGCGCAGTAACCCATCGTGGTGGTTGGGCGTGAAACCGCCACCGGCCCGGTGCCGGTTTGTGAGGGGGCAGGTTTGTGGTGCGGGCGTCCCGCCTGCACGCGCGGCCTGAAGACGGCTGCACCCCAACAAGACAGTCGCGAGTCAACGCCCTCTCAGGCAGAGCCGTTTGGCTGGAGCAAAGGTCGGCGGCTAGAAGTCGCCATCGTTCAGCCGTCTCTTGTCAGCACGATCCCCCAAGGCATCGTGCACATCCGGATCAACGGTGTAGTTGATGACGTGGACCGAGCCATCGCAGAAGGCCATCCCAAAGCCCGAGGCGTGTGCGCTGCCGAACACCTCTTTGTTGTTGAAAGAGTCCGTGTCTTGACGCGGCGGAGCTGCATAATAGCTACCGGCTGGCGGTACTTTGCCCGGGCCGTAGGAGCCTCCCTTGTATTTCTGCGTCCAGCGGCAGTTTTGCTCACCGTAACCGCCGTACCCCGGGCGGTCGTCGCCGTTGTTCGCGCCGTTAAAGTAGCAATTCGATTCGACGTTCTTTTCGCCGAGAAGGTAGGTGAAACTGGTGCCGTCCTTGATGTCTGCTATTTTCACCCGGCTCAGTTGGTACATGATCCCATTAAACCACGACCACCGGTCCGATGTAACCGACGAGGGATCAACCCTGTCCGGGAAGCTGTTCGAACTGCTATCCAGCGCGGTCGGCGGAGCCGTGGTGGCTCCCACCGAGGGGAACGTTGGGTGAAGCTGTTCCGACCCGGCGTTGGCGGCGTAGTCGCTCACGGCCCACCGAGTCACATAGCTGCCAGAGCTTGGCTTGCAGTTATAAACAGTGTAGCTGTAATTGTTCGGATAGATGTCCGCGGGTCGCCGACTGGGGCAATAGAAAACCTCCAAGGGAGTCTGTACCAACGTGACGGCGGTAAGAAACTTGTTGACGCTGGATTGCCCGGTGCCCAGTTTCCGCAAGTTATTCCCCTCGATGTATGACAGGACGTTGTAGGTCCAACCCCCAGGCTGCCGGCGGTCAAAACCGCGATCAGGGTCGCCGACCCAAGTGTGCAACCAGCCCCCGGAAGGGAAGAATCCCTGAGTCTGCTCGTGGTTCATGCAGCCGAGCGCGAGCTGCTTCAGGTGGTTTTGGCATTGGTTGCGACGCGCCGCCTCGCGAGCGGCTTGCACAGCCGGGAGCAAAATGGCAATGAGGATGCCAATGATGGTGATGACAACCAAGAGTTCGACGAGTGTGAAGCCTGTTGCGTCTTCACGAGAGACCTTGGAGAGCCGCGTGCACATGATTTGACTCCGAGGACAAGGGAAGGGTATCCGGCAGGATAACTGTCTCCGGTGCGGGGTCTGTCTGGGCGAACCGTGCTGGCCATGTTGCGCGGCCTGTCACGGGATAGGGGCCAACTCTGAACCTCCTGATCTTCTCACGGAACGAGCTACTGTGGATTTGACCTATGAGTAGTAATCTTACTATATCCGGTTTCGCCGATGCGCACAAGCATCCGGTTCGGTCGCACGCAGCGACTCCTCGGACGCGAAACGCTTGGCCAGCGGGCTTGTGGTGCAGGCGTCCCGCCTGCAAGTGTAGCCGAGACCGCCGCACCGCAACGTGACGGCCCGCTCGATAGTCTTTCCATCCTGACCACAAAAAACCGCTGCGCCCGTCTGGTCCCATGGCATCGATCACAGGATCAGCGGGCGCAGCGGTTCAGGTTTCGGCATCCAGGCGGCGGCTTTCACTCGACCAGACGCCGTCCGCCAAAAATGCGACGATTAGAATGACCCGTCGTCGAGCTTCTTCTTGTCGGCTCGATTACCGAGGTAGTTATGGACGGTCGGATTGATATTGTAATCGATCATACGCACCGAGCCATCGCAGAGGGCCATCTGGAACCCACTGGCGTGTGGGCCGCCGAAGATCTGCTGCGCGCCCGTGGGACTTGAAGAGTTGGCTTGGTCCTGGCTCGGAACCTGCTTAGCAGTATAGTGCCAGTAATAGAGACCATTGAACGATTGGGTAAAGCGAATATTGTACTCGCCGTAGCCAGCGTACGCGGGGCTCTTGTCGATGCCCTGGCCATCGGACGCCCTGCCGTTGTAGTAATAGTCGGTATCCTGATATCTTTCGCCGATCAGGTAGGTGAATGTGGTGCCGTCCTTGATGTCGGCGATCTTTACGCGGCTCACAAGATAGATAACGCCGTTGAACTGTCCCCAGACGCCGGCTACGGTCGTAGCGCCATCCTCGCCAGCGTATGAGTCCTGGCAGACGTCGGGCCACTTCTTGCTCATGGCACTGGCGTCCATAGCGCTTGGCGGCGCAGAGCTGGCCCCTACGGTTGGGAAGGATATGCAGTTAAGGTTTTTTGATCCGGCATTGCCGGCGTAGTCCGCAACGGCCCAGCTAGGGACAGCAGTGCCGTTGTTGCAGTTGAAAAGAACCGTGTTGTTGCCGTTCGGATACAAGTCCGCCGGACGCCGCGATGGGCAGTGCAGGACCGCCAGCGGGGTTGTCACCATGGTCTTTGCGGTGCTCCACTTGTTGGCGCTCGACTGCCCGGAGCCTAGGTCGTGCAGGTTTTTGTTCTCAAGGTAGGGCAAGATGTTGTACATCCAGCCGCCGGGTTGTTTCCGATCAAAACCACGATCCGGATCGCCGACCCACCTCTCCGACCATCCGCCGGTCGGGTACGACTTCTGCGCTTGCTCGTGGTTGAGGCAGGCTAAGGCCAAGTGCTTGAGGTTGTTTCGGCATTGCATTTGTCGAGCTGCCTCACGGGCCGCCTGGACTGCAGGCAACAACAGCGCGATAAGGATGCCGATGATGGTGATGACGACGAGGAGTTCGACGAGCGTAAAGCCCCTCGATCCAGCACGGGCCACTTTGGCGTTACGATTGGTCAACATGAGTTCGGTCTCGCGGCAAGCAGATGTACGGGACAAAAAGAACAAAACGCCTCACACCAAAAACAGGAAATGGTCCGGACGAATCCTTGCAGCCATGTGCAAGACTTGCGTCGCATCGTCGTTGGAGCAGACGACGCGGTCGCGATTCGAACCGGCATTGGGAGAAGCCCCCAGTGAGTTCGTCTCCAAAGCGTGTCCGCCATCTCCTCTTTTCCGCCGCTATTATAGCCGCTTCGCGCATTTGCGCCAAGCAAAAGTGCAAAGTGCTCGGCGCTTTCCAAGGGAAATCCCAGCAATTGTCTTGCCGTGATGCAGCCGCAGCGAGTGGCTCGGTGCACCACAAGGGTGTTGATGGATAATCGCCGACGACAGGCAAGCGGCGACCAAGAGAGGTCGCGTGGGGGCAACTCCCGCTCTATTCTTGAGTCAACCACCGCCTCGTGGTTCGCCCCACGAGACCGTCGACCTCAATTCTGGCAGGTTTGTGCCTGACCTTTGTGGAGATTTGAGTTGCACGAAAGTGGGGGCCGCTCGGCGATGACTGGCGTACCATGGCGCCAAGAATAGAAAACGGCGGATGCGGCCAATTGGAAGCCGCACCCGCCGTCTAAGATCCGAGTCTACCGTCGTCTCTACTTCCGCTTGCGCCAAGCGTAAGTGACGAGTCCGACCAAGCTGACGGCCAACAAGGCCAAGGTGCCTGGCTCGGGAGTGGGCGTCGGCACCGCCACGCTAACCGTGAAGTTGTCCACGTAACGAGAAGATTGCGAAACGGCAAAGCCGACGCGGTTGACACCGGGCTGGGTGCTATTGTTGGCAACCCAATCGTACGTGTTGTACGGCGTGGTGGCGTTGTCCAGGTACGTCGCCATCGTCCAATGCAAAAGGTCGGTCGCGTTCAGAACGACCTTCAGCGTGTGAAAGACTTTGTCATTTCCAAACGTGGCGTTGTCGTACGACACGTAACCGAGACTCGAACTGGTGTCCGAGACGGCTTTCCATCCGCGTCCCAGTTGGAAGTAGTTGGACGTGCTGTCGCCGGCCTTCGCGATGGCCCAGGCCCGCCCGTAATCATCGAATGCATAGCCCGTGCCAGTATTCACCGTGAGGGCATAGCCGAATCCGGCCGCGAACCAGTCGCCGGTGCTGCCGTAGGTGGCGCCGGAGTACATCTGGAAATCGCAGGTCAAGGTGTAGATCTTGCCCTCTTCAATGGTGATCGGCAGCCACGCGGCGTAGCCGCTCTTCGAACTCGCGGAACTGGCGACCTCCCCGCCGGATTCCGACAAGCTCGAGTTCGCGGTCCACGTGTTGGCGCCCGTCGTTGGGGTCTGTCCGTTAAGAGCGCCGCTGCCGCTGAACGTGTCTTGGTAGAGGATCTCTGCCCGCGCCGCGGCAACCATGCTGCACGCCATGACCACGGCAGTAAGTAGTCTTGCCTTCATGAGCACCTCCGAAAGAAAAAAGTGTGTGTGTTAGCGGTCTCAAGACCGCCATCCGCCCCCTCTCCCGCAAAGCGAGAGAGGGGACAGATAGGCAAGTTTTAACTTAGCGCTTCCGCCAAGC
>JAJFUI010000032.1 GCA_021372555.1 Planctomycetaceae bacterium
AGCAGACGAGGGCGGTGAACCGGACAGGGCGTGACATAGCAACAACTCCGGAATAGGTGGGCGAACCGGCGCAACGGTGATCAAGATAGCAAACCGCGGGCAGATGGGCAACTGCTGGCGAACGCGGCAGGGCGGGGCGAGCCCGCCGGCCAGAGCTTGATCCGAGCGTTCGACCTCCCTGCGCGCATTCCGTAGGCCGCGGCAACCGCGGCCTACGGAACCGCCTCCGGTAAGAGGGAGTCTTCTTACGCCTAGTGCTTGGGCGGCACTGGGGCGGGCACTGCGCCGGAGGGCACCACGCCCTTGGGCGCGATTTCTTTGCCAACCGAGCAAATGGCCTTCACCAAGCCGGACTCCAGTTGCAGTCGGGTGCGAATGCCGTGGGGGATTGGGCTGGTGGTGATCTGGACGTGGTCCTTATCACCGGCCTGTTCCAGTGCGACGACGAGAGCCGCAGCCCGCGTTTTGACCTGGTCATCGTCAGTGACGGCGGCGATGAACTTGGCGATTGGAGTGACGGCCACAGAGATCTGCATCGGCAGAATTTCCTTGCCCGCCGTGCCCTTGGATCGATCGATCGCCTTCTTAAGACTTGCAGCGGCATCGCGTCCAGCCGCAATGAAGACCTTGGTGTCGGAGGTGCCGATGACGATGTCAAGCTTCTCACCGATGAAAGGCTTCACGTCTTCCTTCGGCATTGGCGTTGAGATCAGGTGGAAGTGGACTCCCTGGTAGCTATCGGCGTTGAGCTTGAACCATGTGGCCATCTTCGGGGCCACTTTGGGCAACTCGTCGACGAGTTGCTTCAGCGTTTTATCGAGCTTTAGCCCATCGACAACGGCGCCTCCGCCGAGGACGGTGATTGCCTTGGGATCGAGCAGGACGGTGACTGCACCGTCTTTCTTCTTGGCCTCGACGGTCTTTTCGCAGACTTCCAGAAGCTCATCGACCAGTTTGTTGGCCACTTTCAACTCGTCGTCGGAGAAGCCCTGGTCGGCAAGTTTGGTCTTTGCGGTTTTGCGAAGCATGGCGAGCTTCTCTTTCGCCTGCGCGACATCGGCGTCGGTGAACGTGCCCGCCCAATTGGCCGTTACGGCCGCGCCAGGCAGGCCAAAATCGGCGAAGTCGGTTTTCGCCGGCTTTACAGACACAAGTTGGTCGGCCAGCGCGGTGCCAGTCTGCGCTGTAAGTTCAAAATCGAGGTGGGTGGTCTTTGCGCTGGCGTCGACGTTCCAGCCGAACGTGACTTCGTCCAAATCCTTGACGAACTGGTTGATGTTTTGAAGGCTTTGCTTGGTGGCCTGCACGCGGAGGGCATGATCCTCGTCGCCTTCGTCCGGCGTCGGCGCCATGCCCATCTCCGCAAGAGTTCGGAGCATCGCAAGGACTTGACCGCGATAGGCGGCGGGGACATTCTTCACCGAGAGGCGAACGGCGACGTCGTAGTTCTTTGGCAGATCGCCGACCAACTTAAGCGGGTCGGCGGGCGCCGCGGAGAGACGGTCTTTGTTGTCGGTGATGATTGCCCAATCGCCCTTTTGCCGGGCGTATATCGTCTGATCCTTCGCCTCGATCTCGTACACGTCGCCGTTAAGCTTAATCAGCTTCGCGAGTGCGGGATTCTTTTGCGCGGTTTCGGCAAGCTGCTTTAGGTCCGTAACGGGCACGAACACGAAGGTGGTAAATTGCTGGCCATCGCTGGTGGTGATCGAGGCCCAGGGGCGTGTCTTGTCCAGGCCGGTGAGCCCGCGACCTTGGGTCATCATCTGGAGCATGAACTCGGCGCCCTTGGTGGCGTCGGGATTTCCGGCCAGCTGGCCGAACATGCCGAGGGTAGACATTAGTTTGTCGTAGCCTGCCAAGGACACGGTGAGGACAGGTTTGGTTTGGGATTCAGCCGGGGAGCGGGCGGCAGTTCCCAGCACGAGGGCCGCAGCCAGCATCGATAGCAGCAACTTTCTCACGACTCGTTCTCCTTTGTACGATGGTGGAGGATGAACAACGCGAGGAACAGCCCTGGGGTGGCAATCCTCGGTGGCGGCAGACAAGGAAGCAGCAGATGGTCGCGGGTTCCGCTGGTTAGCGTTCGCGGAAGGTAATGCGGCCCTTGGTCAGATCGTAAGGAGAGAGTTCTACCCGAACCCGGTCGCCGGGGACAATACGGATAAAATGCTTGCGCATCTTTCCAGCGACGTGCGCGATAACCGTGTGGCCGCTCTCTAGCTGGACTCGGAACCGGGTGTTGGCAAGTGCCTCCGTGACCGAACCTTCGACCTCGATTGCTTCTTCCTTCTTCGCCATGACTACTCCCAAGAATTATCCACATCCCCCCGCACTGTCGCAACGATTGTATTATCCTAGCCGTTATTTCCGGAGGCGTCCAGACGTGGTTGCTCCGAAGGGGGGCCGCGGCGAGTTTTTGCCCGCTATGCTATCAATATGCGTGAACACGATTCAAAACGGGAATGTACGCGGTGTGCGGTCCCGCGACGCGAGTTGACGCTGTATGATTCCGTCTGCATTATCGTGGGAATCATCATCGGGGCCGGAATTTACCGGACCACGCCGGACATTGCCGCAAATGCGCCGAGCGTAGCCGCCCTGGTGGCGGTCTGGCTTGTTGGCGGCGCGTTCTCGCTAATTGGAGCCGTTTGCTACGCGGAACTGGCCACGGCCTATCCGAATGAGGGCGGTGACTACGTCTATTTGACGCGAGCCCTGGGGCGGCCGGTCGGCTTCTTGTTCGCGTGGTGCCAGCTCTGGATCGTTCGACCGGGTTCGATTGGTGTGATGGCGTACGCGTTCGCTGATTTCGCCAACCGCATCTGGCCGCAAGCAAAAGGCGAGGACGCGGGCGCTGTTCTGGTCGCTTATGCCGTGGCGGCGATCGTTGTCCTCACCGCGGTGAATGTGCTGGGGGTTCGCGAAGGGAAGTGGACACAAAACATCCTGACTACGGCCAAAGTGCTGGGGCTGATGGCGATCGTCGGGATTGGCTTCGCCTGCACGGGATCGTCGACCGCATCGCCGCGCATTGCCACGGAGACGCACGGTTCGCCATTCGGCAGCCTCGGCTTGGCGATGATCTTCGTCCTGTTTACCTACGGCGGCTGGAATGAGATGGCCTTCGTCGCAGCGGAAGTACGAGAACCCGACAAAAACATCCTTCGCTCGCTGCTGCTCGGGACGGTGGCGGTCACGGGCGTTTATGTCCTGGTCAATCTGGCGTTCGTTCATGCCCTGGGATTGGCGGCGGTAGGCCGCGCAAAGGTGCCGGCCGCCGACGTGCTCGAGTTGGCGATTGGCCCATGGGCGGGCCAAGTGATTTGCCTGCTGATCTGCATTTCGGCATTGAGCGCCGTCAACGGGCAGATATTCACGGGATCGCGGATTTATTACGCGATGGGCGCCGAGCACCGCTTGTATGCGTGCCTAGGACGATGGAACGCGAGGAGAGGCACTCCGGTGGCCTCGCTGCTGATCCAGGGGACAATCACCGTCGCGCTGACGGTGTGGTTTGGCTTGGCCGGCGGCGAAAAGGGATTCGAGAAGATGATCGTCTTTACGACGCCCGGCTTCTGGCTCTTCTTGGCGCTGGTCGGCGCATCGCTGATCGTTCTTCGGCAGAAAGAGCCGGCGATCGCGAGAACATATCGCGTGCCCGGCTATCCTTTCACACCAGTCCTGTTCTCGCTTGGAAGCGCCTGCATGGCCTACTTCGGGCTGGCCTATGCCATCAAGCACCATACGCCGGAGGCGTTATGGTCGTCAATCGTCGTGTTGCTTACGGGCACGGTGGCGGCCATCGTCGATGCCGCCACAAGCCGGCGGGCACGAGAATAATGCCGCAGAACGCCCGCTAGAACTCCACCACGCCGGCTCCCTCCACACCAACGCAAGGGATGGCGGCGGGCTCCAATCCACGTGGGCGATAGTAGTCGGCGGCCAGGGCCTTGCGCAGCAGCGGCACGCTCTCGTGCCGAACTAGCGCCATGATGCAGCCGCCGAGGCCGGCCCCGGCAATCTGTGCGCCGGCAACTCCAGGCACGCGGCAGGCGATGTCGACCATTTGGTCAATCTCCGGCGTGCTGCACGCGTACGCGCCAGGTTGCATGAAAAGCTGGCCGCGAAACACCCGCTGGGGATTTTCGCTGCCCAGGTCCGCGATGAGCCGCTGCAGTTGCTCGTCACTGCAGTCGGAGGCGATGCGGTGATACGCGCCGTCGGGAGCAACCTGGCTGACTCGATCGCCGTCATGGCTGACCTTCATTAGCGTGCCGAACTCATCGACGCGTCCCGCCTGAAGCAGATCCACGCACATCCGGCCGCGAAGGATCTCGGCAATTCCGAACAGGAGCACGCCGCGAGGATGGTAAGCCGGCGGTTCGGCGTGCGTGGCGAAACTGGACTCGATGAGTCGCTCATGCTCGCGAGAAAGCATCACGCGAAAATCAGTGCGGGTCATTGTTTCCGGCACCCGCAACAGCCAGCGGTAGATGTCGCTGATCGGGTAACCCAACTTGGCTGGGTCGATGTCGCGCAGGTGCTCCACTGTGGCGGCGATTTCCGGGCATCGCTGTTTGAGCAGGGCGAGGCCGAGATTGTAGGCCGTAATGCGGGAGTTGAACTCATCCCGTGCGCTGGCGCTCTTGGCGGCCTTGACGTGACTGTTGGCGATGACGATCTGGTAGTCGGTCGGGGCGTCGATCATTTGCTCGACGCGGAACGGCAGATATCCAACCTGGACGATCTTGCCGCGTTGTCCGAGATGGATGGCCGCGTGATCGCCGGCCCCGCCACGAGAGCCAACAAACCATTCGCCTTCGCCGCACAGGTCGATGAACTGCTGACTCGTCACATCGAAGTTGTTCAGCGCGATCGCCGACTGGAGCGTGGCCACGACGATGCTGGAACTGCTGCTCAGGCCGGCGGCGACGGGAATGTTGCCGGAAATGGCCATATTGAGACCCCGCACGCGGACGTCCTGGTATCGGTGCTGGAGACGCAGCATGGCGGCCTTGATGTAGTTGCCCCAGTGGCCTGCGGAGACGTAGACGATATTCCGCACCCAATCGCTGTTGACGAAGTCGAGCCAGTCCTGCCATCCCATGCGGCCCATCAGCTCGGAGATGCTGAAACGGACCGACTTGTACTTGCCCGGCTGAGTGTTGACGGCCACCACCTGGTCATCGTCGCGGAGGCCGACCACGGTGAGCGTCTCGCGGTCGATGGCAAGGAAATTGGTGATCCCGCCGCGGTGGTCGACGTGCCGGCCCATCAGGTTGACGCGGCCCGGCGCTCGGACGATGCAGACCTTCTCTTCAGCGCCAAATCGCTTGGCATAGCATTCCAGCACGTCGCGAAGGTCCTTGCACTTCTGCCGATGCAAGTTCGCGTGGCGACCGTAGATTCTTTCTAACCACCGTCGTACGGCTGGCCGGGCCGCATCGAGCCGCGAAAGCCACTGACGCACTGTCGCATACTGGCTCGATTTCAAACGCGGCCGCGATACCGCTTCCGGCGGTGCACGTCGTCGCGTATGTTGTTGACGGACGTAATCCTGAATGGCCAGCAACTCATCGGGCGAGTTGAAGCTCTGCACCCATTCGGGATGGTCGACCGGCACGGCGCGCACGCGATAGCGCGGCGCCGCGTTGGAGTCGCGGACGGCGGAGAGCAGCCGCACCATGTCGGTGATGTAGTACTCGCCCTGGGCGTTGTCATTGCGAATCATACCGACGCCTTGGTAGAAGACGTCGGCCTTCATTAAGTAAAGGCTCGGGTTGACGCCTGCCGAGAGCTTCTCGATCTCGCGGCCGCTGTAGCGGCGGCCGTCGATCGCAAGGTTGTACTTGTCAGCAAGCAAGACCTTTTCCAGCCTGGAGCGGTCAACGTCGCTCTTCGAGCTGGCGAGGCCCAGCAACTCGGGCACGGCAGCTTGCTGCTTTTGCGGACGCGGAATGTACCGCGCGATGACGGCCACCACGCCGGCGCCTGTGACTTTCTCGTTCTGGCCCAGTATCGCTCGTAGATCGTCGGCGATCATCTGCCGCGCGAGATCGACTTGCTCGATAATGTCTTGCGCCTGGCCATCAGCCGAGACGATCACGCGACCGGCCGACGCCTCGGTGTGCACGGTTTTGGGGATTGTCAACAAGGCGAAGTCGGCCCGCTGTTTCACGTAGCCGTCGACCAGTGCGGCCAGTGCGCTCGGCTCGATGTGCTTGTCGCCCATCGTCACCAGAACGTAATCCTGGTAGCCGATTGCCTGCAAGGCCTCAGCCGCGATTTTGGCGGCATGGCCGGTGCCGAGCTGCGGCTCCTGATGAACGAACAAGACGCCTTGATGCTCGCGGCTGACAGTCTCCATCACCTGATCGGCCCGAGGACCGACGACGGTCAAGAACCGCTGGAATCGCTGCCGCTTGAAGACGTCGATCTGACGATTGATCGCGGGGACGCCATCGATTTCGAAGCAGACCTTCACTAGATCGCTGCGTCCCATGCGTGTGCCCTTGCCGGCCGCCAAGATGACGACCACCGTCTGTTCGGGAATCGATCGGCTCGGGTCCACGCAGTGGCTCCTGAAAAGGCGGTCGTTGATGAGTGTAATACTGCCAAGTATAGCACCCGGCATGTCACTTTTCACGCGGTCCAGCGTTCGATGACAACCGCGGCGATGAAAAGGGCGGCGGTTTCAATGCGGAGGATGCGAGGGCCGAAGTTGACAGGACGCCAGCCATTTGCGATGGCGTTTGCGACCTCGTCATCGGTGAAACCGCCCTCGGGGCCGATGGCAGCGAAAACCCGATGCAAGTGTTGGGGTGGCAGTGCAACTGCCACCCCAGCCGAAGCTGTCGCCCCAATGGACTGACCGCCGTCAGGATGCGCCAGCAGACAGCACGGCTCAGCAGCAGTGGCGGCGAGAAAGTTGGGCCAGGACTGGGCGGCGTCGATTGCCATCAGGCGATTGCGCCCGCACTGCTTCGATGCTTCGATGACCGCCCGGCGGAGACGCGCGATGGCTTGGTCACCCGGTTCGGCCACCGTGCGGCTGGTCTGAAGTGCTACGATCCGTGTAACGCCGAGTTCCACCGCTTTTTCGACGAGCCACTTCTGCCGATCACCTTTCGGCAACGCCACGCCAAGGATGAGCTCGAAGGGCAGCTCCCGATTAACATGCTCGCGCGAGCGAATCGCAAGTTCGACCTCCGCCCGACGCACGCGCTCGACGACGGCGAGGAACTCATCGCCGCTGCCGTCGAAGAGGGTTGCCTGCTGGCCAGCGGCAGCACGCATGACGTGGATGAGGTGGTGAGCCTCGGCGCCGGAGAGCACGACGCGGTCTGCGGTGATCGGTTCGTCGATGAAGTAGCGGTCGGCCATGGTGGCAGTCAGAGGTCAGAGGGCAGAGGCGGTGATTGCTGGGGGCACAAGTTTCGCTACTCAAGTTTCCTACCGCATTTTACCGAAAAGAGCGGATAGACGGGAGATAGTGTGCCGAGGGGGAGACGAAAGCGATGCAAGAAACGCACTGGGGTCTGCGTGAGTCCCCGTTCCGGGGTTGTCTCGATCCGAATTCCTTCCATCCGAGCCCAACCCATGAAGAGGCGCTCGCCCGGCTCAGCTTCCTGGTTGAGCAACACCGTCGGGTGGGCCTTCTGGTCGGCCCGCCGGGCAGCGGGAAATCGCTGCTTTTCGAAGTGTTCGCGGCACAGTTGCGTCGGCACGGGTGGCCTGTTGCCAAGCTGAGCCTGTTGGCCATCGAACCGACCGAGATGCTCTGGATGCTGGCGGACCAGTGGGGGCTCAATCCGGAACAAACGGCTTCGACGGCATGGCTTTGGCGGGCGTTGGGCGACCGGCTGACCGAATACCGCTATCAGCAGCTCGCGGCGGTCGTGTTGCTCGATGACGCGGAAGGGGCCGATCGCGGCTTGCTCGAACATGTCGGCCGGCTCGCTCGGTTCGATCCGTCACCGGAGATGTGGTTGACCATCGTGCTGGCGGGCCGAAACGAGGGAATGTCGCGGCTCTGGCGTCCGGTGCTCGACTTGGCTGACCTCCGGATCGACGTGGAACCGTGGCAGGCGACCGACACCGCGGAGTTCGTCGGTTCGGCGCTCAGCCGGGCGGGCTGCTCGTCGCCGGTGTTCGCCGAGCCGGCGCTCGACCGCTTGCACAAGCTGGCGCATGGCATTCCTCGCCGCGTCTCGCAATTGGCCGACTTGTCGCTCTTGGCCGGCGCCGGCACGGACCTGGAACAGATTGACGCCGGCGTGGTCGAATCGGTCTGTCACGAGTTGGCGACGTAAGCCGACGAATCGACGCGGCACTCGCGACAGTGGAAGGCCGCCAAGCGCGCAGCTCATGGCGGAGTCGTTTCGATGAAACGCGTTACCGACTACGCCCGACTGACGCCGCTGCAAGCGAGGCTCGTGCTGGCGGTAATCCTCGCTGCCGCGATTGCGAGCGTGGCCGTCACACTCTCGCCCATGGCCAGCAGCAACATTCGGCCCGGCATCAAGGGCGGCAACGACGTTGCGCTGTATCGGGCGGAGATCGAGCGCATCCGGCACGGCCAAGGCTATTACGATGCCGCGGCGGCCGAATTGGCTCCTCGCGGGTATCCGACGCGGAGCGTGTTCAACTGGCGAACGCCGCTGCCGATGTGGCTGCTCGGCAAGCTGCCGGCGGACGCTTTCGGGAAGGTGCTGCTTGGCGGGCTGGCGCTGATGGCGTTGCTCATGGCTGTGGCCGCGTTGGTTCGCGAGGAGACGGTGGGGGAAGAGAACGCCGCCGCGGGCCGCGGTGTTTTGTCGGGCCGGCCGATCTCGTGCGCGTTGCTGCTGATCGGGCCGCTCATGCTGCCGGTGCTGGACCAGTTGTTCGTCGTGCCCGTGCTTTGGGCCGGCGTGTTCATCGCAATTTCCGTGTGCGCGTTTGGATTGAACCGGCCATACTGGGGCGTGGCGTTTGGGCTCAGCGCGGCCTTCCTGCGAGAATTGGCCCTGTTGTACTGTCTGCTCGGCGTGGGCATCGCGTTGTGGCGACGTCGCCGCGGGGAATCGGCGGCATGGTTGATCGGTCTTGCCGCTTGGTTGGGGTTTTACGCCGTGCATTGGTGGACGGTGAGCGGTCTGATAGCGCCGGACGCAATCGCCCACCATCATGGCTGGGTGCGGCTTGGCGGGGCGGGATTCGTTATTTCGACGGCGCAGATGAACGCCTACCTGCTGCCACTGCCGCAGTGGGTGACGGCGTTGTACCTGGTCGCGGCGTTGGTTGGCTTTGCGGGCTGGGGTACGGCGTGGGGTACGCGGGTCGGGCTGAGCGTCTGCCTCTTCCTCGCCACGTTCGCCGTAGTGGGGCAGAGCTTCAACCAATACTGGGGCTCACTCATTGCCCCGCTGCTGTGCTTCGGCGTCGTGCGGTTTCCGGCGTCGTTGTGGGATCTTTGGCGGACAGCGACAAGGCGCATCTCTTAGGCAGAACTCGGGCCGTAGCGGCCGAGTCAAAGATCCGGCGTTGGTGGGGCTTCAGTCGCGGCGAGCGTTGCGCGGAGCGACAGAGCAGAGTGGGCTTATTGACGCACGAAGCTGTTCACGAGTTCGCGACCTCGCCCCACCCTACGGCTGAGGTTTCAGAGACGGATGTCGCAGGCTCTGTGCTTGCGGCGAGCAATTGCTCGGCCTCCTGCAACAGGTCGTCGTAAGCGGCGTCGTCAGCAGTGTCATTCGATGACATGTCACGCATGGCGTGCGTGGCGATGTTGACCGTTCGGTCGACGACGTACTGCGGACGAGCGCGGACCTGATCGTAGATGCGGATCACATATTCACCCAGGATGCTGATGCCCAGCGCGTTGAGCGCCCCGAAGAAGCTGCCGGTTAGCACCTGGGAGGTCCAGCCGGGAATCGCCTGGCCGGTGAATAGCCGGCTGAACAGCGCATAGCCGCCGAGGGTAAGGAAGACCGTCGCGGCGACGGCGCCAATGACGTGAAACGTGCGAAGCGGGAACGTGGAAAAGGAGAATATGGCCGTCTTGGCCAACCGGAACAGACCGAGCATCGAAACGCGAGGATTGCTATCGTAGCGTGCGACTCG
>JAJFUI010000044.1 GCA_021372555.1 Planctomycetaceae bacterium
GAACGTTCCGCGCCAGCGCGCTCTGGATTATGTCCTTGGCTACACCTGCGGCAACGATGTCAGCGCTCGCGACTGGCAGAACCGCTGGGGCGGCGGGCAATGGTGCCGGGGCAAGACGTTCGACACCTTCGCGCCGTTGGGCCCGTGCCTGGTTACGGCCGACGACATTCCGAATCCGAACTCGTTGGCGATCAAATTAGATATTGGCGGCGAGGTGTTGCAGGACTGGAACACCAACGATATGATTTTTGACGTGCCGGCGCTGATTGAGTTTCTCAGCGGCAGCACGACCCTCCCGCCTGGCACAGTGATTCTCACCGGCACGCCGCACGGGGTCGGTTTCGCCCGGAAACCGCCTCGCTGGATTAAACCCGGCGACGTCGTCACCGTAACGATTGAACAGATCGGCTCGCTCAGCAACCCCGTTGCCGAAGAGCCGGTCGACTGACCCCGCACCTTCCCACCGAGGCGTTTCCTCATTGCGTTCCCACCTACGAAGCTGGAGACCTACCATGTCGTCACGATGCTCCCGTGCCTCTCGCAGCGTCGCCGTTCTGGCTAGCGCCGTTGCCATTTTCGCGGCCGTCTCCTGCTATGGCGGAGAGCGGTCCGGCGGTGAGAACAACTCGCTGCGGGCGTGGGCGGAAGCCGCGCTGTTGGGCAAATCGACTGGCCCACGGAGCGCGGCCGGCGCGACGTTCTCGGCCGAGTTCCCCGTCACGTTCAATCTGATCAGCCGGAAGATCGACGAGACGAAGCTGCCGTTCTTGGAAATGTGCCAGCAGGACCATGGCAAGCTGATGCTCGGCAAGTCCGTGATGAACACACCGCTGCGCCTTGGCGATAAGTCGTACGAGCACGGTTTGGGAACGCATTCGGTGAGCACGATTCGCGTCTTGCTCAGCAAGCCTGCCAGCCGGTTTACGGCTAACATCGGCGTCAATGCGGACACGAAGGTCGGCACGGTGGCGTTTGTCGTGGAAGTGGGCGGCAAGGCCGTGTATCGCTCGGGGACGTGCAAGGGCGGCGAGGCGGCAATTCCCGTCTCCGTCGATCTTAACGGCGTCAAAGAATTTATCTTGCGTGTCTTCGACGCCAATAACGACGCCAGTTGCGATTGGGCCGACTGGTGCGACGCCAAGGTGACTTACACCGACAACGCGACGCAGTGGCTCGATCGGTTGCCCGTCTATCCGTCTAGCTCGGCCGCGTCTTGCATCAAGACGCCGTCATCGAAGTTGCTTCGCAAATGGACGCGCACGGAAGCGGTTGGCACGTCCGATGACGCGGCGGAGCTGCGCACTGTGACCTACACCGATCCGGACACGGGCCTCAAGGTCAGTACCGAGATCAAGGTGTTTAAGGACTACTCGGCCGTCGAGTGGGTGACTCGTTTCACCAATACGGGCAGCAAAGATACGCCGATGATCGGCGACATTCGCGGGATCGACACGCGGTTGGACGTGCCGGACGACACGGCTACGTTGCACTACGCCCAGGGGTCGCGATGCAACGGGTTGGTCGACGCGAAAGCGAAGACGGGCTACGACTTCCAGCCCTATCAGATGGCAGTGAAGCCGAACACGTCGCGCAGCTTCGACGCGCTCGACTTGTCGTCCTCGCAATGGCTCCCGTTCTACAATCTCCAGTGGAATGGCGGCGGGCTGATCTGGGCCATCGGTTGGTCCGGGCGCTGGCAGTTCGACATCGGCCGTGACGCC
>JAJFUI010000069.1 GCA_021372555.1 Planctomycetaceae bacterium
AAGTTCTACCAGACGGCCAAGGAACTGGAGATCAACCCCGTCTTGGGGCTTGAAGCGTACATCGCTCCGGGCAGTCGGCTCCGCAAGGAGGCCAGTGGTTCGAAAGAGGCTGCGTATCATCTGACGCTGCTGGCCCGCAACACGACCGGCTTTCGGAACCTGGTGGAACTATCGTCGAGGGCGTTTATCGAGGGCTTTTACTTCAAGCCGCGAATCGACAAGGAACTGTTGACGTCGCATCGCGAAGGACTGATTTGTCTGAGCGGCTGTGTGGCCAGCGAACTGAACCGCACGATCCTGGCCGGCGGCGAGGCCAATCTGGAAAAGGCGATGGAAATCGCCACCTGGTTCCGCAACCTGTTCGGCGACGACTACTACATCGAGATTCAGAACAACGACCTGGAAATTCAGCGCGTAGCGACGCGCGGGGCGATCGAGGTTAGCCGGCGGTTGGACATCCCGCTGGTCGCCACGAGCGACGTGCATTATGTGCTGCGTGAGGACGCCGACGCCCAGGACATCCTGCTCTGCGTCAACACCGGGAAGTTCCGCACCGACACGAACCGGATGCGGATGGAGACGAACGAGTTTCATCTGCGGAGCCCGGAGGAAATGTATGCGGCGTTTCCGGGCTTGGAGGACGCTGTGGGGCGGAGCCAGCAGATCGCCGACAGCGTGAAGATCGAGTTGGAGATCGGGAAGCGGCATTTCCCGGTTTACTCGCCGCCCGACGGGAAAACAGCGGAGGATTTCCTCTTCGAGTTGTGCGTCACCGGCTTGAAAGACCGGTATGCGAATCGGCCGGATCGTTACAAGGGCTCGGGGATTGCGGTTCAGGGGTCAGCGGACGCGGAGACGACCCCAACCGAACCTGAACCCGCTTCGGTGCAGTCGCGTCTTATCAAAGAGGGATTCTCGGAAGAAGTGGCTGCCCGGCTGGAACGGGAACTGGGGGTCATCAACAAGCTGGGGTTTGCGAATTACTTCTTGATCGTCTGGGATTACGTGCAGTTTGCCCGGTCGCACGGAATCGAGGCCACGGCCCGCGGCTCGGGCGTCGGGGCGCTTGTATCGTATGCGCTCAAACTGAGTCACGTCTGTCCGCTGGAGTACGATCTGCTGTTCGAGCGGTTCCTGGACGAGAGCCGGCGCGAGGCGCCCGATATCGATATCGACTTCTGCCAGCAGCGGCGTGGCGAGGTGATCCAGTACGTCAAGGACAAGTATGGCGTCGACAACGTGGCGCAGATTGGCACGTTCGGCACGTTGGCCGCGAGGGCGGCAATCCGGGACGTGGGCCGCGCGTTGGGGTTGCCCATCCCGCGCGTCGATTCGATTGTTGCCCTGGTGCCCGACGAACTGAAGATCAAGCTGAAGGACGCGATCGAGAAGAGCGACGAACTGAAGAAGATGTATGAGGGCGACCCGGAGGTCCGCAAGCTGCTGGATCTGGCCAAGGGGATCGAAGGTTTGGCGCGAAACGTTGGCACGCACGCTGCCGCAGTGGTGATCGCCGACCAGCCGCTGACGGTGTACCTGCCGCTGCAGCACGTTCAGGACAAGAAGGAAGTCATTACCCAGTGGGACATGGGCGACGTGGAGCGGGCGGGTCTGCTCAAAATGGACTTCCTGGGGCTTCGCAACCTTACGATTCTGACGAAAGTCATCGATCTTATTGAGCAGACGACCGGAAAGCGGATCGACCCGTACGGGTTTCCTCGCGACGACAAAGAGACGTTTGCGCTGCTTTGCCGCGGTGAGACAAAGGGCGTGTTCCAGTTGGAAAGCGGCGGCATTCGGGATCTGTTGCAGCGGATGAAGCCGGACCATTTCCTGGACATCATCGCAACGAACGCCCTGTATCGTCCGGGCCCGCTGGAAGGCGGCATGGTCGACGACTACATCGAGGTGAAGCATGGGCGTAAGAAGGCCGAGTACAAGCACCCGGTGATGAAGGACGTCCTGGGCGAGACCCATGGCGTGATGGTCTACCAGGAACAGGTGATGCGGATTTTGAACCGCCTGGGTGGCATCAAGCTGGCCAACGCGTATAGCTGCATTAAGGCGATCAGCAAGAAGAAGCTGGAGATGATCGCCAAGTATCGCGAGGAGTTTATCAACGGCGCCCACGAGAAGGGAATGGACAAGAAGGAGGCCGCCGACCTGTTCGGGCTGATCGAGAAGTTCGCCGGCTACGGGTTCAACAAGTCGCACTCGACCGCCTACGCCCTGATCGCCTACATGACGGCCTACTTGAAGGCCCACTACAAGGTCGAGTTCATGGCGGCGCTGCTGAGCAGCGACATTCCGGGCCGGAATTTCAAGCGGAAGGACTCGCTGGTCGAGCATCTGGAAGACTGCCAGCGCATGGCCGTCACCGTGCTGCCGCCGGACGTGAACCGCTCGGGCGCCGACTTCACGGTGATATGTGGGGCAGGTTGTCAACCTGCCACGGATTCACAGAATGCAGCCTGCCAGGCTGCCGCCACAGACAAGCAGATTTGTTACGGGCTGACCGCCATCAAGGGGTGCGGCGGCGCGGCGGCCGGAGCCATTGCCGCGGAACGCGAAGCGAATGGGCCCTACCGGAGCCTTTTCGATTTCTGTGAGCGGCTCGATCCTGGCACAGTAAACCGGTCAGCCATCGAATCGCTCATCAAGGCTGGCGCGTTGGATTCGTTCGGGGCCCGACGGTCGCAACTCATGTCCGGGCTGGAGCGAGCGCTGCAGGCCGCCGTGAGTGTGGCATCGGACCGTCGCACCGGACAACGGTCGCTCTTTGGCGGAGATGACAGTGACCAGCAGCCGGAGGCCCGCGTGACGAATCTGCCGGACCTGCCGGAGTGGGAGCAGCATGAGAAGTTGGCGAAGGAAAAGGAAGTGCTCGGCTTCTATCTTTCGGCGCACCCGCTGACCGAGCATCAGGAGACGTTGACGACCTACTGCTCACACAATTCCGCGACGGCCGCCGAGCAGAAACATCGCACCGAGGTGATGATCGGTGGGATGCTGGCCGCGATCAAGCTGGCGCACACGAAGAATCCGAAGCCTGGCAGCCCGAGCCGCTACGCGATGTTTGATTTGGAGGACACGGCGGGCATCATGCGGTGCATTGTCTGGCCGGACCTGTTCGCACGCTGCGAAGAGCAGATTAGGCCAGACGCGATCGTTGCCATCCGCGGGGCGGTTGATAAGCGGCCGGGCAGCGAGGAAGCCAATTTGATCGTTAACGAGATTATCCCGCTCGAAGAGCTGGCTTCGCGCTGCACTCGCGGCGTGAGGATCCGCGTGGCCGAGGAAGACGGGGCGTCGCGGAAGCTCGACGCCCTGCACGAGATACTAAGCGGCTACCCGGGCAATTGCGAATTGCAACTGGTGTTGTGCCTCGGCAACGGCAGCCGGGTGGAGTGCCGGTGCGATGGCATGCATGTGGCGGTCGGAAGCCAAATGCGGCAACGCGTGGAGCAACTGCTCGGGCCGGGGAACATGCGATTTTTGACTGCGCCACTGACGGGGGGCGGACGAGGCGAGCGTGGAGGCAGAAGGAACGGGGGCGGCTAGCGGCATCGAGGGGAGACGGTGCCACGAAAGCGTGGTCTGCGCAGCCATTCCGGTCTTGGTCATGCCTCGGAAGGTGGGTTCGGCGTCGCAGCTGCGGCGATTTCGGCTGACGAAACGAGATTGTTTGATTTGCCCAGCTTGCCCAACTAAGATCAGTGGTGTAGAAGTATAAGCGGGCAAATTTTGCGTAGATTCCAACCTCGCTCCCACTCGTTGCCCGATTGGTGATGTTGTGGGAGCGGATCCGGACAATTAGCCGGGGAGAGCATATCCATGCGTTGTCGAAGACTTGGCGGTCTGCCCCTTCTGCTGTTGGCGGCTGCGATCGTAGCGACGATGTCGGCAACGGTCCGAGCCCAGTCGAGCAGTTCGGCGTCCAACACGGGTGTCGCTGGTGTCGCCATCGATGCGGAGGGCGTGTTGCGGACGAGGTTTTACGAAGACTTCGGCAAGGAAATAAAGAAAGAGCGGATCGCGGCTGCCAAGTCGGCGCTCGATCCGAAAGTGACCGTGCCCAGCAAGCTCCGCAAGGTGTCATTGAACCGGCTGGAGCAGGTCATTCTCGATCATCAGGGGACGTTGACCGACGAGATGCGGCATCTGGCCGGTCTGCTGCGGGTTCGCTACGTCTTTTACTATCCCGAAAGCAAGGACATCGTGCTGGCCGGACCGGCCGAAGGCTGGGTGGCCGATGTGTCGGGTCGCCTCGTTGGAATGACGAGCGGCCGGCCGGTGCTGCAATTGCAGGATCTGGCGGTTGCACTGAGGGCCTTCCCGCCCAGTGGCAAATCGACGTCGATGATCGGCTGTTCGATCGACCCAACGCCGGAAGGGCTCGCCGCCATGAAGCAATTCGTGAGCGGTGTGCGGTTGGGCGGCGCGCCCAGCGAAGAGCAGGTGCAGGCGATCGCCGAGGGTGTTCGGACCAGCCTTGGTCTCCAGACGATTTCGATCCATGGAGTCTCGGCGCGAACGCACTTCGCCCAGGTGCTGGTCGAGGCCGACTATCGGATGAAGTTGATTGGGATTGGCCTGGAGCGTCCGCCGGTGAAGCTGGTGAGCTACGTGGATCGGGCCAAGCTGACCGACATTGCACGCAATGCCCTGCAGCGTTGGTATTTCCTGCCTGACTACAAATGCGTCCGCCAGAGCGACGACCGGTTGGCGATGGAATTGGTCGGCGACGGTGTGAAGCTGATCGGGGAAGATGAGATGGTCACCGAAGGAGGCGAGCGAAAGGTGGCCGCCGGCAAGGGAAACAAGGCCAGCCACGCGTTTGTCGCCAACTTCACAGCGAAGTATGCGGAACTGGCTGATCGATCGCCGGTTTATGCGGAATTGCGCAATTTGATTGACTTGGCCGTCGTGTCCGCCTATATCCAGGCGGAGGGGTACTACGACAAGGCCGGCTGGAAAATGGAATTCCTCGGTAGCGAAAGCCTCTTCCCGGTCGAAACGTATGATGTGCCGAAGACCGTCGAGTCGGCGGTGCGGGCCGTTTGGAAAGGGAACGTCATTGGCACGCCTGTTGGCGGCGGCGTGAAGATCGAAGCCACCGAGGCGATTGAAGGCAGCAACCTACTGCCGGACCAGAAGGCCCGGGTGAGCAAGCTCCGTGAGGATATCAAGCCGCAACTGGCCAAGGGCCAGTGGTGGTGGGACTAGCCGCGATCGAACGGGGTGGCCAATGGTGGATTTGGTGATCCACCCCGCCTGGACGGACTTGGAAGTCCGTTCTACGGATCAGCGCTAGGAAGTCGGTCCTATGGATCAGCGGCCTGACTGGTTCCGCTACGCAACGGAAAGGAGTTCCCGTGCGACTTATTCTCGTTGACCGTCTAGGGCCAAAACGGTTTCACTTCCATCCGCTCGCGCTGAGCAGGCCCATCTTCGAGCTTCGCTGCGGTATGAGCAGCTTGGCAGAGAAGTTGGTCGCCAAGGTTGGGGTTGCGGACGTGGCTTGTTTCGTGCCGCCCTACATGGCGGAGTCGTACGCAGCGCAGACTCAATGGCGGGTCAACGATCCCTCGTCGTTGGGCGGTGACGATCTACTGCTGGTCAGCGGACGAGTGAAAGCCGGCGACTTCGCTGTTCCGCGCACTGGTCCTAGTGTTGTGGCCGCCGATGGCGACGGCGAAGTCCTCTACGCTCGCATTGTGCGGGATGATTTGGCGAAGCTAGACACTGGTTCGATCGACTTGCTGCTGGATTCGGTGCGTGGTGCGCTGCCCAAGGCCAGCCAACTGCCGGCGACGTGGGACTACATCTGGGAGTTGGTGTTCGCGAATCCGGGGCAGTTGGCCGCCGACTTTGCTGCCGCGGGTCGCAGCGGCATCGAGGGGCGGGTCGAAGAACCGTACGCGATTCGCGGAAGCCGTGCGGATGTTTTCGTCGGTCCCGGCGCCCTGGTGCATCCGATGGTCGTGATCGATGCGGAGCACGGGCCGGTCTATTTGGACGAGGGCGTCGAGGTTCACCCCTTTACGAGAATCGAGGGCCCGTGTTACGTAGGCCGAAATTCGATCCTGCTCGGTTGCAAGTGCCGAGAAGGGAACTCGATCGGGCCGATGTGCCGGGTCGGTGGCGAAGTCGAAGAGTCGATCATCCAGGGCTATTCGAATAAATATCACGACGGTTTCTTGGGGCATGCCTACGTTGGCCAATGGGTCAACTTGGGCGCCTTGACGACGAACAGCGACCTGAAGAACGACTACTCGAACGTTTCGATGGTTCTCGACGGATGCACGTCCATCCGCACCGGTTCGACGAAAGTCGGGTCGCTTGTGGGCGATCACGCCAAGATGTCGATCGGCACGCTGCTGAACACCGGAGCGTACGTTGGCGCGATGGCTTTCGTGATGACGAACGGGCGGCTGCTGCCCAAGTTTTTGCCCAGCTTTGGCTGGTACGTGGACGGCGAGGTGACCGAGGGGCGAGCGCGACAGAAGCTTTATCAGACGGCCAAGGCGGCGATGAGCCGCCGAAAATGCGTCTGGACCGAAGCCGACGAGGCCCTCTGGGATGCCATTTACGAAACGACGGCTGCCGAGCGCGCCGCGACGTTCGGAACCAGCAAGTAGGTTCGCGAATCGCTTAGCGACGCCGACGAAGCCGAAAGCCGATCGCCACGGCGGCGACGGCGACGAGCGACAGGCTGGATGGCTCGGGCACGACGGTGCTCGATATCCAATTGCGATACTCAGCCACACTCACGCAGCCGCTGCAGTCGCCGTAGCTGGCATCGTTCTGGCCATCGTTGCCGCTGAGGAACGAGATCACGCCGATCAAGTAAGTTGCGTTGCCAACGGTGGCAAAGACGCCGCCGCCGCTGTCTCCAGCAGCGATGCTGCCTTCCAGGGCTAGTGCGACCGATGAGCCGAGTGTGGAAATGCTGCCGTCGGGGCTGTCGAAGTCGCTGACCAGATCGGTGGGCGGCCAATGGAAGCTGGGTGTTCCGATGGTATCGAGGACGTTTTGCACGGCACGCTTGCCACCGTAGGTGCCCAGTTGGTAGCCAGTCAAGCCGGTTCCCGTGCAACCGTAGCCGACATAGGTCGCCGTCTGGCCGAGAAGGCTTGCGGTGGTTCCTTGATAGAGCGCGGCGTAAGTGACTCCGGTGACCGGCTGGCTCAGATGCACGAGGGCTACGTCGTCGGTCAGCATCGTGCTGTCGAAGTCTGGGAAGACGACGTAGCGGTCGGAGATATACGTTGTGCCGTTGAGAAGGAACTTCAAGTTGCTGGCCTTGCCAGCGTCGGCGACGGCGTGAGCTGCCGTTAGCACCCATTGCGGCGAAATTAGCGAACCGGAAGCGCCGGTCATGACGCCATAGTTGTGCAGTTGGCCGACGCCCGAGTAGATTGTTTGCGCGGCCAGCGACGTGTATGGGCTGTCGTCGGTGTCGGCGCGAATCGTGGACGCCTCGACGCCGAAAGGCGCTAGGGCGAGCAGCGTGAGCGTGTAGAAGAAGACGACGGCGCGCCGCATCGTGGCCGACTCCTCAGTGTGGGGCCAATCGTCGCGGGACGAGCGGCTAGAAACGCTCGACGGCGACAATGCCAGCCTGCAGCTTTAAGATAGTCAAGTCCGACGCAATCTGCCAGCGAAATCGCGGGAAGACGCGATTTTTCTCACGGACCGACCCGCGGAGGTGGTCCGGCGACGGAAGCTGGGGCTATCATTTGCGTTTTGTGGCGGCTTCTCGGGCTTTCGCCTGGGCGCGGGTTTCGCCGTATTGGCCGTTTCCGGCCAGTTGTGCTCCGTTTGCACCGGGCATGGCCCCGCCGGCGGGCGCTGCCTTTGGCAGCAAGCGACGTTCGCCAAGGCCCCAGAGGCTGGAGGCGATGAAGTAGATGCACAATCCGCTGGCGACCTTGAAGAACAGCAAGCCCATGAACAGCATCATGAAGTTCATCATCTTCTGCTGCATCGCGGCTTGTTCGTCGGCCGGCGGCGGCATGAACATCTTCTGCTGCCAAAGCATGAGCCCGACGGTCAGCAGCGGTAGAAGGTTGAAGTATGGCCCCAAGGCGAACATGCCTTGGCCGCTGTTGAACCAAGGCGGCATCCACTGGCTCCAGTCGAACAACAGGTCGGGCGCCGCCAAGTTCGAGCACCAGCGAATGGCGTGCGAAAGCAACGGCGCATCGCGAAGTTCGATGTCCACCATCAAGCAGCGATAGAGCCCGATGAACACGGGCATCTGGATGAAGATCGGCAGGCAGCCGCTCAGCGGGTTGTAGTTGTGCTTGGTAAACAACTCGCGCTGGGCCTTGGAGAAGGCCTCCATGTTGTTCTTGTGCTTATCTCGAAGCTTCTTGATCTCCGGCTGCAGCAACTGCATCTTTTGTGCGCCGGCGGCCTGCTTGAGACTGAGAGGGAACATGCAGCCGCGGACCAGCACGGTCAGCAAGATGATTGCCAAGCCATAGTTTGCGGTCACGAAGTAGAGCGCGTGCAGGATCTTCGTCAGCGGCACGGCGACGGCGGCGAAAATCGGCCAGCCGTAGTACACCAGTGTGCCGAGGTTGTACTGGCTGCTTTCCAGGAGTGCGGGCTTCTTGGGGCCGGCGAAGAGCTTATAGCGATGGGTCAGCGTCTCTCCCGGCTTGATGTCGGACGCCACGCTGACCAGCCGGCATGACGTGTTCGTCAAATTAAGACGTTGCGCACTGTTGTCCGTCGGGGCAAAAGGCACATGCCCCGGCTTGCCGACGTGGATCGGGTAAATTTCGTCGAACCACACGTCGCTGCGTTTTTGACGCTGGGGCATCAGCACCGCGGAGAAGTACTGCGCATCGACGCCGACGAACGTCAGCAGTTTCTCCGGGGGCATGTCGCGGAACACGGAAAGGCCCTTATTGGCGCCCACCGCGGTGGCGCCGATCATTTCCGGTGTCCCGCCGTCGAAGGAGACGATAAAATCACGCAACCCCGCGCCTCCCCAATTCCGGCTGACCTTGCTCGCGTACCACACGCCTTCCATCGGCAAGCCGTTCGGGCCATCAAGTCGGTACGCTACGTCGTGGGCCTCGTGGCCGACGTTGTGGATTTCGACGGAGAACTCAAGGTGGTAGGCGGGGTAGTCCGCGTCCAACGCTGAACTGGACGGCGCCTTGGCCAAGCGGTAGGTTTTGGTTATCTCTAACGCAAGTTGGGGAATTGCCCTACGGAAGGTCGCGTGCGAGTCATCGGACTCGACCAGCCGCCAGTTCTTCGTCCTGAGGGCGACGCCTTCGAGTTCGCGACTGAGCAGACTGGAATAGCGATTCTCCTTTAGACGCAGTTCCTCGTCGTCCGAACCCTTGGTTCGCGACTTGTCCTCGGTCTCCCACTTCTCGCGGTCGGCGTTGTCCAGGTCGACGAGTCTCTGCTTGTCGAATTGTTGCAGCGTGAGCAGCATCGACGCCGGATCACTATTCTCCGGATGTATCACCTCCAGAGGGCGGCGTCGCAGGCTCACCGTCAACGGCATCTCCTTGCCAGCGCGGACGATCGTCAATTGGATCGTCCTGCCTGGCTTCGTGCCTTTCAGGGCATTGTCAACGGATTCGTCATTGGAAATCGGGTGATTGCCCACGGCTTTCAGCAGATCTCCTGGCTTCAGGCCAGCCTTCGCGGCGGGCGTACCGGGCCCAACAACCTGCACGAGTCCGCCAGTCTTGCCGTTGTCGCGGAGCACGAGGCTGCCGAGATAGCCGGAGCGATTGTCGATGTCGCGATAGCGGTCGCTGCTTAGCTCGACACGCGCCAGGGCCGCGCCCTTGGTGCTGAGTGTCACGAGCATCCGGTACGGGTTCTTCGACGAATCGGGATCGACCGACCCGAGCGTGACGTACTTCTCCGCCGATTCGGGCTCCGTCGCGGCGTGCATCGCCGGTGACGCCTTTTCAGACTTCGCCGCCTTTTTCTCGACCCGCTTGTCGGCGGTCTTCTCGGCGGGTTTTTGCTCGGCGGGCTTCGGCGTCGAGGCCTTTTCGGCCGGTGTTTTCGCCTGGTGATCGGCGGGAGCTTGCGGGGCAACGGGCGGCTTCCGCGGGAAATATCGCTGCACGACCGACGAGTAGCCCATCAGTATGGCAAAACTGAGGACGAGAAACAGGACGAAGCGACGATCCATTCGCGTAAGACCTTTTAAGGACAGAAGTTATGCCGCAGGTGCGGGGTGTTTTGGGATGGCGTGTTTGGGCGGGAAACGCTCGAAGCGTGGGCTTGGGCGGAAAACGCCCGCAGGAGTTACATTACCTACACCCACGGTACCCGAAAAAGGAGGTGATGACCAGCGGTGGGAGGCTCGCGTGTCTGGCAAAAGTCGTCTGTCGACGGCGAGCGATCTTCCGAAGATTTCTTCGCGGCGTTCGGAGCGACGAAAGACTCCCTGACACCAGGCTTCGACTGGTCCGCCGGCGTCGCATTCGCCGGTTAGCGCCCATCGCGGAGGCGGTCGCCGAGGAAGTTGTCGAGTTCGGGGATATCGTAGATCTTCGAAAGGGTCTTATCGAACGGATACTCGACGCGGCGGAATCGCACCACGTCGTCGTCGACCACGACGTAGCAAGCGCGGGGATCGCCGTCGCGGGGCTGTCCGACCGATCCGACATTGATCATGGCCTTTTCACGACCGAGGCGATACTCGTAGTCCAGTTCTTCGGGGCTAAAGAAGCTGAAGCCCTCGGTGAAAATGCCGGGGACGTGGGTGTGGCCCTGGAAGACGTATTGCGGCACCAGGGCGAAAATCTTCTCCAACTTACGCTTGTTGTAGATGTCTTCGGGAAAAACGTACTCGTTCAACGGGTTGCGGGCGGAGCCATGCACGTAGAGCGTGTTTTCTTCCAGCCGGTTTCGCGGTAACTCGCCGAGGAATTCCCAGCGGCGCTGCCGGGCGACCGCCGTGCCCGGGCCGTTCTCCAACTGGTTGCGGGTCCAGAAGATGGCCCGCTCGGCGCCCGAATTGAACCCCTCGGGATCGAAGAGGGCCCCTTGGTCATGGTTTCCAAGCAAGCAGAGCTGGAACTTCATGACCTCGTCGATCACCTCCCGGGGGTTCGGCCCGTAGCCGACCAGATCGCCGAGGCAGTAGACTTCCGTAACGCCTTGCGCCCGAATGTCGGCCAGAACCGCTTCGAGGGCCTCGATGTTGCTATGAATATCGCTGATCAGCGCTCGTTTCACGCTTGCAGACTTTCATTTGGCCGCCAGTGCAGCAGGCACCGCCCGTGCCTTGCCTTCGACAGGCGACTCAAGTCAACGACCACCGGCGGGCACACGGTGTGTGCGGATCACGCTTCCACCAGTCTATTGTTCGCTCGGACAGTGGTCAAGGCTGACTGCCTCTTGTGGAGGATTGGCGGTGATCACCGCCTTCCAGCAGCAATGACATACGACGGCGCGTTAGGGCTGGCAGTACGAATGGGCGGATCGCGCTTCTGCCCCTTGTGGAGACCCGGCGAATCCGCCATGCTACATCATGGCGGCGCGTCCGGCGTCCGCTTAGGACAGGACCATGAACACGCTTGCGTTGGAAACCACCGACAAGATCGGCAGTGTGGCGGCGGTTAGCGGCGATAAGTGCTTGACGGAGCTGAGATTAGACCCCAAGCTCCGGAGTGCGCAGTCGCTGGTCCCGGCCATGCACGCTCTGTTGCAGCAAGTTGGCTGGATGCCGAAAGATGTGCAGTTGGTCGCGGTTTCTGTTGGTCCGGGGTCTTTCACGGGGCTCCGCGTTGGTGTGACGGCAGCGAAGGTGTTTGCATACTGCGTTGGAGCCGAGGTTCTCGGGATTAGCACCCTGGAAACCATTGCTGCTGCGGCCGTCGAAGCAGAGGCGATCCCATGTTGCTCAGAGGTGTCGGCGGTGATGGACGCCCAGCGCGGCGATGTGGTCGCCCAGCGTTTTGCGATCGTTTGTCATTCTGACTGTACGATGAACGCTCCTTCGGAACCAACCGTGGAGGCCATCGGCCCGCAGGAGTTGATCCCGGCAGATGCGTGGCTGACAGGGCTTGCGCCGGGCGTGGTCGTCACGGGGCCTGGGTTGGTGAAACTGGCCGGCCGTTTGCCGGAACGCGTCCGCGAGTTGCCGGCTAGCTATTGGGCCCCGCGGGCGGCCGTCGTTGGTCGACTAGCGAGTCGCTATCACGCCGCTGGACGCCACGACGATGTGTGGAAGCTCGCGCCCCACTATTTCCGCCGGAGTGCCGCGGAAGAAAAGTGGGACGCCATGGGAAGGTAGGCGTCACCGCGAAAAAGGCAAACTGGCCGCCTGCGGGCGACCTGACGAGATCACGCCCCGATGACCGACACATCGACACCTCAGCAGCTCCAACAGGCCGACCGCGAGAAGCGTCGCGTTGCCGCGGCGTCGCTGGCTGCGGCGATTCTGCTGACGGGCACGAAGCTTGGCATTGGTCTCTGGACGAACAGCCTCGGCATCCTGTCGGAGGCGGCGCACTCGGCGTTGGACTTGGTGGCCGCAGCCGTGACGCTTTGGGCGGTGCGGATCTCCAGTCGGCCGGCGGACACCGAGCACACCTACGGCCATGGAAAATTTGAGAACCTCTCCGCGTTGTTCGAGACGGTTCTGCTTCTGGTCACTTGCTTTTGGATCATCAGCGAAGCGGCCGGCCGCCTCGTCTTTCATAAGCCGTTCGAGTTGAACGTCAACGCGTGGGCGTTCGCGGTCGTCATTCTCTCGATCGTCGTGGACTTCGGCCGTTCGCGCGCGCTGGGCGAAGCTGCCGCGAAGTACTCGAGCCAGGCGTTGGAGGCGGATGCGCTGCACTTTTCCACCGACATCTGGTCGTCCGGCGTCGTGCTGCTAGGGCTGATCGGTGTGGTCGTGGGGGAAAGATTCGACTTGCCTTGGCTCAAGGCGGCCGACGCCGTGGCTGCCCTCGGCGTGGCGATAATCGTCGTTTACGTCAGCGTTCAACTCGGGAAGAAATCGGTCGGCGATTTGCTCGACAGCGTGCCCAAGGGGATGCACGACCGGGTGGCTGCGGTGGCTCGACAGGTTTCAGGCGTCGAAAGCGTTACGCGGCTCCGGCTGCGCCGTAGCGGGCCGGAGATTTTTGCCGACTTGACGCTGTCTGTTCGTCGCGGGGCGGCGTTTGAGCGGGCGCACGACATCGCCCACGAGGCCGAAGCAGCGGTGCGTGCGGTGCTGCCTGGGGCCGATGTGGTGGTACATGTGGAACCGGTGGCGGCCGAAGCCGAGGACGTGACGACGGTCGTGAGGCTGCTGGCGGCTCGCCACGGTCTGGGCGCGCACGGCATTCGCATTTACGAGGAGAACCAGCAGCGGTGGTTGGAACTGCACCTGGAGGTGAGCGAGTCGCTGCTGTTGGACGAGGCTCACCGGCAGGCCACCGAGTTTGAGCGCGAGTTGCGCAGCAACCTGCCGGGCGTAACGCGAATCATCACCCACATCGAGCCAGTCGGCGACGGCGCGGCAACGATACGCGGCGAACCTGCGGCGCAAGCGCAGGTGCAGAAGGCCATTGCGGATTTCCTGGCGGAGTACTCATTGCCCGTTCGACCGCACGACATTCGCGTGCAAATGGCGGCGGGTGAACTGGCGGTCTCGTTCCATTGCGCGCTTGCTCCGACAACCGCAATCACGGAAGCCCACCAGCTTACGGTTCGGCTCGAAGAGTACCTTCGGAGCCATGTATCGGGGCTCGGCCGCGTGGCGATTCATGTCGAGCCGGATAAGAAGTAGGCTTGGTTGCCCTCTTTCAGTCTGACGCTAGACGCCAGGCGTCTGATCGCGTACGAGCCGGCAGGTGGCTTGGGCGACCATGAGTTCTTCGTTAGTGCGGATCACGCGGACCGCGACACGGCTGGCGTCCGAAGAGATTAGCGAACCGTGCGCGCTATTGCGCTGGCGGCTAATCTCCAGGCCCAGAAACCCGAGGCCATCGCAGATGCGGCTGCGAATGTCGGCGGAATTCTCACCGATGCCGGCGGAAAAGACGAGCGTATCGAGACCGCCGAGGGCGGCAGCCATGGCGCCGATCCACTTTCGGGCTTGGTAGCAGAACATCGCCAGTGCCTCGGAGGCGCGGACGTCCGTTGCCTCGTTGGCCAGCAGGTCGCGCACGTCGCCGCTCGTCTCGGAGACGCCGAGCAATCCGCAGCGGTGATTGACCATGTCGTGGAACTCGTCCGCAGTCAGTTGTTCGCTGCGGGCCAGGAACGCGAACAGCCCCGGGTCGAGATCGCCGGTTCGTGTGGCCATGGGCAGGCCCGCCGTTGGAGTAAACGCCATGGTGGTGTCGATCGACTTGCCGTCGCGGACGGCGCCGAGGCTGACGCCGGCGCCGAGGTGGGCGAGAACTACACGGCCGCGTGCCGCTTCGGGGCCAGCCGTCCGTTCGAGTTCTTCCAAGAGGTACGTGAAGGACAGCCCGTGAAACCCGTACCGTTCGATACCCAGTCGGTCGTATTTTCTCGGAATTGGCAGCAGTCGCGCGACGCGTGGCATCGCGCGGTGGAACGCCGTATCGAAACAGGCTACCTGCGGCAGTCGAGGCCATCGTCGTCGGATTGCCTCAACGAGATCCATTTCGGCGGGCAGGTGGTCTGGATCGAAAGGGCTGATCCGCCGCAACTCGGCGATCAGCTCATCGGTGACAGCCGCCGGTTGCGAGTAGTTTGGGCCGCCGTGCACTACGCGATGTCCGATCGCGCTGACTTGCTCAAAGTCGAACTGCGGCAGGAGGCGTTCGAGGAGATCGTCGGCCGGCTCGTCCAGACCGATCCGTTCGAGCTTGGTAGTGGCTTGCAGCGACGGCGGCTGACCGTCGTCGAAACGGAAACTTGCCACCCTGAGGCTTGACGAACCGCGATTCATCGCCAACACGAGCATGGGATTCCTCCATCAAGGGACGGGCGGACGGAAAGAATCGTAGACGCTGCGAGGCGGCGCTGCAAGTCGGACAGGCGGGACGCCAGCATCACAAACCCGGCCGGCTTGGCTGCACTTGCAGGCGGGACGCCCGCAAACGCCCGCACTGCGGTCATGGATCATGGGACCGTTTGCCGAGGGGGGCGGCGGTCGCTAGAATGCGGTGGCCAAGCGCCCTGGGAGACCGGCCATGCACGCCTCACCGATGCACTATTTTCCCGTCACCCCGCTGTTCATGCTTTTGCTCGGCATCGTGCTGGCGCTGCTCATCGCGTTGGTCGAGGTGGGAGCGATCAGCTATGCGTATGAGAAGATGGGCATTCGGCGGCAGTACGTCTTTCTCGTCCTGCTGCTGACCCTGGCGGGAAGCGCCATCAACATTCCGATTGCCGAGTTTCCGGCCAAAGACATTGCAGTTGGGAGAGTCATCAACGTCTTTGGTGTCCAGTACGTGATCCCGCAGATTGAGCACCGCGAAAAGACAATTCTCGCCATCAATCTGGGCGGCGCGCTGATTCCGTTGGCACTTTCGATCTATCTTTTGGTGAAGAACCGGGTTTACGTGCAGGCGGCCATCGCGGTCGTGGTCGTGGCCGGGGTGACTCACTACATGGCGTGGCCGGTCAAGGGCGTCGGGATTGCCTTGTCGCCGTTCGTGGCCCCAATCACGGCGGCGCTGGTGGCAGTAATCATTTCCCGCTGGCGAGCGGCGCCGGTGGCGTACATCGCGGGGAGTGTCGGCACGCTTCTGGGGGCGGACGTTTTGAACCTGCACCTGATCCAGCAGCTTGGTGCACCGGTCGCCTCCATTGGTGGGGCAGGTATTGGCGACGGCGTGTTCCTCGCGGGAATCGTCGCCGTTCTGTTGGCGTAGAAAGTGAGCCAGTATCTGGTATAAAGGTACCTCTTTGCCACTCGGTGAGTCCCGGCGATGTCGATGCACGGGACTGGTGATGATCGCCATCGAGTAAGTGATGGGCGATGTCGGAAGTGGCAAATGGCCCTGGAAATTGGAAATTCGCTGCATTGATGACCAACAACGACTCTTACTGGCGCGGCCTTGCCGAGCAGGTGCTGAACGACGGACGCATCACGGCCGACGAGGGATTGGCGATTCTTCGAAGCGACGATGCTGAACTGCTCGATCTGCTGGCCGCAGCGTATCGGGTGCGCCACCGCTGGTTCGGCAATCGGGTCGACCTTAACTTCCTAGTGAACGCCAAAAGCGGGCTCTGTGGCGAGGATTGTGGCTACTGCGCCCAATCGCGTGTGTCCAAGGCCGACATTCCCAAGTACAAGCTGCTGACGGCGGACGAGATTCTCGATGGCGCCCGCACCGCTGCCGAACGGCAGGCGAGGACGTACTGCGCCGTGATTTCGGGTCGAGCGCCGACGGACCAAGAGCTCGACACGCTCGGGCAACTGGTCCCTGGGATCAAGGCGAAGTACGGACTGAAAATATGCTTTTCGGTGGGATTGCTGACGCTGGACCAGGCCCGACGGTTGAAGGCGTGCGGCGTTGATCGGATTAACCACAACTTGAACACGGGAGAGCGATTCTATCCTAGGATTTGCACGACCCATTCCTACGAGGACCGTCTGCGGACGCTGCGGAATGTGCGAGAGGCGGGCATGGAAATTTGCTGCGGCGGCATCATCGGCATGGGCGAGGAGGACGCCGACGTGGTGGACCTTGCGCTGCGACTCGGGGAGTTGCGGGCGGAAGCGGTGCCGGTGAACTTCCTGCTACCGATCAAGGGCATCGGGCTGGCGGGCGCGGAGCAGGCGGCTAGCCGGCTTAACCCTCGGTATTGTCTGAAGGTATTGGCATTATTCCGCTTAGCCAATCCTCGGGCGGAGGTTCGGGTGGCCGCCGGTCGGGAACTGCACATCGGCCCGCTTCAGCCGCTGTGTCTGTATCCGGCGAATTCGATCTTCGTTGGCGACTATCTGACGGCCAAAGGGCAGCCGCCGGCCGAAGATTACCGAATGATTGAGGCGCTCGGCTTTACTATTGGCAACCGTACCTAGCCGCGGAGGGCACACCCCCTGCGCAATCGGGCGTTGACCGGCGACGGGCGTTTTGGCATAATGGCGAGTCTCGACTATTGAAACAAGGAGTCACGCGTGAGTTGCAGCGAACGCAAACGAGAGCTTCGGCGCCGGCGGCATCGTCGGAAGAAGGTTGCTTTGTTGGCCCGCAAGCTGAAGAAGGCTACGGTTTCTGAGAAGGGCGTCATTGCCGAGAAGCTCCGTTGCCTGACCCCCGGCGGCGAGGTGATCATCGAGCGCTGGGAACTCGATAAACGCTAGGCGGCTTTGCCGAATCGCAAGGGGACGGAGGTGATTGTCGGCGACATGCTCCCGGCTGGGGGCGTGCCGTCCGGGTGTCACCTTCGTCCCCTTTTTTACTGCTGGTTCACCAGAATCTCATCAACCAGCAACCGCGCTCTCGCGCCGGTGCGTTGCGCGTTGTCGCCAGCGGCGTTGATCGCGTGGATGCGGATCCAGCGGCCGCGGGCTTTCAACTGGTCGACTTTCAGCGTACCGATTTCAGGCCCGGGATCAGTCGGGCCCAATGATGGTCCGACCTTGCCAAGCTCCTCGAAGCGTCTGCCGTCTTCCGAGACGGCGAACCGCACCTCGGCCGGTTGGCGGATGTCGGCAGCCGTGAGGTGAAGGCAGCGGAGCGAGACGTCTCGAATCTCGACTGTGGAGCCGAGATCGACGACGGCCTCGAACTCGGGGCCAGAGAAACCGAGCCATTGGGGATTGCGGTGGTCTTCCGAGGCACGGCGGCCGTCAACCAGGCCAGCCGGGCCGCCGCCGGGATACTTGGCGTCGGGAGGCGTGATCAGCCGCAGGGGCTTGCCGCGGGCGGCATGAGCCAACAGCGACGGATAGCCCTCTCGCAGAAATCGGGCATACTCGTCGTACAGTCTGCGCGACGCGGGACCGCCGGGCTGCCGTGACATGCGGGGGCCGCTCATCATGCCAGGGAATTCATAGTGCAGCGTCTTCTCGAAGCTGGTGAAGCGGGCCAGGTCGCTGGCGACTGCCTCGATCGAGCGGGGGTGCAACTCGACGCCGTTGCGGAACACGAAGGTTTCCATGTCCATCCAGAAATGGCAACCGGTCTCGTCGCATAGGGATTGCAGCAACCTGGCGGCCTCCTCGCCGGACCAGTCGTCAGGCATCATGCGATGGAAACCGAAGGGGCAGAGAATGTCTACGTTCGGAAGGAGCTTCCGGTAAGCGTCTTCCGCGCCGCGAAGATGGTGGCAGTTGGTCGCCAGCATGATCGGCTTGTCGGGCGCAAGCCGGCGGACGTGGGCTTTGAATTCGCCGAAGAAATCGGCGATCTCGTGCCGCTCCTCGCTGTCGCCGAGGTCGCCTACCTTTTCCTCGCTGACGTACCAGCCGTAAAACGAGCGATGGTGTCCATAGCGGCGCCACAACTCGTCGGCCACCCGCTTGTGCCAGGCTAGTGATGCGGGCGTGAAATCGAAGAACGCATAGCATCCCACGCCGGGCATCACGTGCATTCCAAGTTGGTCGGCCTCCGAGAGGATCGTTTCTAACGGGTCGGGCGATGCGATCGGCATGCGGCCGGGATAGAGCTGGGACGGGTAATACGCCTTGCCCCGGTACCCTTCGGTCTCGATCTTGTGCTGGCCGCGATGCGTGAAGTTTTGGAACATCATGGTGATGACCAGGAGGTTCTGGTCCACGTCGTGCATCGCTTGGACCAATTCCCGCCACTGCGGATCGGTCAGTTTCCGCATCTCGACGATGAAGGGGACGCCGGTAGCCTCGTCGTGGTGGCAGATGTCAACCCACGCGCCGCCAAGCCGCCGCGTGGACCGCACGCCCGTCGAGAGCACTTCCACCGGCTGCGAGGCGCGAAGTGCGTGGGGTTGGCCGTCCGAGGGACGGGCTACGCACAGCAGCCGGTGTTTTCCCTGACGCCCCAGCGTCGGCCAATGCACGGCAAATCCGGCGGCAGCGCCCGGCGGCACGGTTAGCTCGGCCTGCCGTAGAAGGTGTTCGGGCCTCTCGTCATCCAGGTAAACGGCCAGTCCGAAGCTTCTCGCCGCGTTGGTCGGGTTTCGGACAGCCGCCCGGACGTCCAGGACGATTTGGTCGGAAACGGGGGAAGGCGGGATTATCGTCAGCGAGAGTGGTTCCGGGGGCAATGGTTCGCCGAGGCCGGGGACCGAACACAGGCAGACCAGGACGGCGGGCAAAAGGCTGCGAAGCATGGCGGGCTCCGAGGGGCTTTCGATTGGCAGGCCCCCTGAGTCTAGCAGGAACGGGGCGTCGAGTCGCTGGGGGGCTAAGCAAATGGCGCAATGCGGCTGCCGAAAAACGGTCTGGACACCCGGGGGGATTCTGGGTAGTTTTCGCGTCCTTCTCAGTGGAGTCATCGGATGTCTTCTGGAGCGGCGCCGCGCCCAGTTGCCGCAAGCGGCTGGACGCGAATTCAGGAACTGATCCTTCCGATCGCGATGATCGCCAGCGTGCTGGTGATCGTCGTGCCGGTGCCGGCTGGAGTGATGGATGTTCTGTTGGCGTCGAATATCACCATCGCGGTGATCATGTTGCTGACGACGCTCTACGTCCGCACGCCGCTGGAGTTCAATATCTTTCCGTCGCTGTTGCTGGCCACTACGCTGTTCCGCCTTGTGCTCAACGTGGCGACGACTCGGCTGATTTTGACGCGTGCGGCGACCGAAGGGCAATGGGCGGCCGGCGGCGTCGTGCGAACCTTCGGCGAGTTCGTCACCGGCAGCGGCGGCACCGGCGCGGACAAAATTGTCGTCGGGCTAATTATCTTCTCGATCATTGTCCTGATTCAGTTTGTCGTAATCACCAAGGGTGCGACGCGAATTAGCGAGGTGGCCGCGAGGTTTACCCTCGACGGTATGCCGGGCAAGCAGATGGCTGTGGATGCGGACCTGAACGCCGGGCTCATCGATCAGCATGAGGCCCAGCGGCGGCGTCAGGAGGTCTCGCTGCAGGCCGACTTCTTCGGCGCGATGGACGGGGCTAGCAAGTTCGTTCGTGGCGACGCCATCGCGGGCCTGGTGATCATTCTGATCAACATCATCGGCGGGCTGTTTATCGGCATCATCGAGAACGGCATGGGGTTGCGGCAGGCGGCATCGCTTTTCACCATGTTGACCATCGGCGATGGGCTGGTGACGCAAGTGCCAGCCCTGCTAATCTCGTTGGCGGCTGGCATGCTCGTGACGCGGAGCAATCAAGCAACCAATCTGCCCAGCGAGTTTGTGCGGCAGCTCTTCTCGCGTCCTCGGGCGTTGGCGGTGGCCGCGGGGTTTCTTGGCATCCTGATCTTTACGAGTATGCCGCGAATTCCGCTGCTGGGGTTGGCTGCCGTCTGCGTAAGCGTAGCGCTGGCGCTCTCTCGCCGGGAGACGAAGGTTCAGGCGGTCCAGGCGAAAAAGCAGGAGCAAGCCACGAGGCGTTCGCAGCAGCGGGTTGAGGATTATCTGGCTGTCGATCCCCTGGAGTTGGAGCTTGGCGTTGGGCTCCTCCGGCTGGCCGATCCGGCTCGCGGCGGTGATCTGCTGGAACGCATCGGGCGGGTGCGGCAGGTCGTGGCTGCCGATCTCGGCATCATTCTGCCGAAAGTTCGCGTCCGCGATAACACCCGGCTCGGGCAATATCAGTACCGGATCAAGATTGCGGACCAGGTGGTCGCCCAGGCGACGATCGACGGCAAGGTGGTCGAGCCGGGTAATGCCATCACGGCGCACCTTGGAGAAACGGCCCGCTGCCATGCCGACGAGCTGTTGAGTCGCGATGCCGTCAAGCACCTGGTCGATCAGTTAAGGGAAACATCGCCTGCGGTGGTCGACGAGTTGATCCCTGACGTGATGAAGCTGGGCGAAGTGCAGCAGGTGCTTCAACTGCTGCTGCGAGAAGGGGTGTCGATCCGTCAGCTTGGCCCGATCCTGGAAACACTTGGCGACTATGCCACGCGGATGAAAGACCCCGCTCTGCTCGCCGAACAGGTGCGACGCCGCTTCGCTCGGGCGCTGTCGAGCCGCTATCGCGATCCGGAAGGGCGGCTGCGAGTGGTGGCGCTCGATCCTACGTTGGAAGAGCGGGTTCAGGCGGCCACGGTGCAAACAGCCGACGGTATAGCGATTCGCTTATCGCCAAGCGAAATTGAGGCGATTTGTCGAGCGGTTGACCAGGAAGTAGCGAAGTTGGTGGCCGAGGAATGGACGCCGGTCTTGTTGGTTAGTCCAACAGTTCGCCCGGCTATTAAGCAACTCACATCGGGCCACATGCCGCAGTTGGTGGTTCTCAGTCACGCTGAGATTACGAGAGATACGCGGATCGAGTCGGTGGGGATGGTGTCGCTGGACCTAGCCGGAGTGGCAAAAACGACTTTAACGCGGGCGGCCGGTGCGAGGGCGGGTGCGCCAGTGGGGCCGCATCTTGCGTCGTTGGTTGAGGATTCGTCGGCGGCGGTTTTCAACCCTTAGTCCTTTACTTCGCTCCCCTTTGCCATGGACCTTCGAACTTACCGAGCGTCGTCGATGCACGAGGCGTTGGTGCTCGTGCGTGAAGAGCTGGGGCCGGATGCGGCAGTGCTGCACACGCGCGAGGTGCGGAATCGCTGGCTGGGCGTCCTGCCTGGGCGGCGGCAGGTCGAGGTGACGGCGTCGTGCGGTGTGAACGTGCCAAGCCGTTTCGCGAAGCGGGCATCGGCCGAGCAAGTCGTGGAGCGACCTGTCGAAGCAACGCCGGTTTCGAGGACGCAGACGCGGCCGGCGGACGAGGCGAAGGTCTCACGCCAGGTGCAGAGTCAACTGAGCAGCTTGCAGGCGATGGTGCAGGACTTGTGTCGACGGTCGAAGGCCGAATCCAATGGCGATTGGCCCGAGGAACTGTTCCGGCTGTTCACCGATTTGCTCGATGTGGAGATTAGCGAGGACCTGGCCCGAGAACTTGTGGAGCGTGTCCGCAGCGATCCTCGGGCGGTGGGCCTTACCGATCCGGTGATGTTGAAGTCCCGCGTGGCGGGGCTGATCGAGAACGATATCCGTGCGAGTGGCCCGATCCGCGTGACGCCGGGCCGGTGCCGGCTCGTGGCCCTGGTGGGGCCAACGGGCGTTGGAAAAACCACGAGCATCGCCAAGCTGGCTGCGAACTTCCGGCTCAAGGAAAAACGCCGCGTCGGGCTGATTACCGTCGACACTTATCGGATCGCCGCTATCGAGCAATTGCGGACGTATGCCGACATCATCGATCTGCCGATGCACGTGGTGTCGACGCCGCGCGAGATGCGGGAAACCGTTGAACGGATGAGCCATCTCGACCTCATTCTGCTGGACACTGCTGGCCGCAGCCCGAAGGACGAGGTTCGCATTCAAGAATTGCGTGCATTCTTAGGCGAGGCCGCGGCCGACGAGGTTCACCTGGTATTGAGCAGCGTCGCTGCGTCGCGAACGCTCGAACAGACGGCCGAGCGGTTCACCGCCATCGGGGCGACATCGCTCCTGTTGACGAAGCTGGACGAAGCGAGCGGATTGGGCAACGTGCTCCCGGTGCTGCGTTCCAGCGGACTGCCGCTCAGCTATCTGACCGACGGGCAGAACGTGCCGGACGACATCGCCGTGGCCGACGCCCACAGCGTCGCCCGGTTGATCCTCCAGCTTGATACCGCGCGGGAACAGCGGACCACGTTCAGTTGCCAGCAACCAATGTACGGTTGATATCTCGCGGTCGCCGTCGCAGGTCATTGTTCGAACGAGTTAAGCCCCAAGAGCCAAGACGTAACACTAATGTCCGATCAAGCCTCAGACCTCCGACAACTTGCGATGCGTCGCGAGTGCGGCCGCCTCTCCCGGGTTGGCCGGACCGCGGTGCTGGCTGTCGCCGGTGGGAAGGGAGGCGTCGGCACGACCACGATCGCAATTGCCATCGCGAGGGCGTTGGCTGACGCTGGCGACCGGGTGGCGCTGGTGGACGCCGCGCCGAACGGCAATGCGGCGATGCTGTGCGGGATTGTTAACCGCCGCACGCTCGATAATGTCTTGGAAGAGGGAAAGCCGCTGAGCGACGTCGCTCAAGTTGGGCCGGATGGAATCCTGGTTCTCGCAGCCGGTCACAGATGGCAGGATAGCCGTCGAGCGCCGGCCGCGGCCGCCTCGCGGTCATTGGAACTGCTTGGGCAGGACGAAAATCTGGCAAAGGTGGCGGTTGTTGACGTGGGCGCTGCAATGCTTGACGCCGCGACGCAGATTTGCCGCACGGCCGATGCCGTGCTGATGGTCACGACCGCGGAAGCACCGGCGATGATTGGAACGCTGGAGGCGATCAAGACATTCGCTGGCGGCGCGCAATCGCCGGCGAATGCCTCGATCTTTGCCCTGGTAAACAAGACCCGCTTTGCGGACACCGCCCGGCGGGCGTTCGAGCGGCTCGAGTGGGCGTCTCGCCGCTTAGCCGGTGTTCGGCTGCGATCAGCCGGACATGTGTCGCAGACGCGGCCGTTGGGGGCTTGTCTGCGTAGGAAACGCCACCATCTTTTCCCAATCGATACGATCCGATTAAATCTCCCAGCACGAACGGTCGATACTTTGCGAAGAGTGTTGGTAGCCGACCGGGTGTTAAGCTGGCGAAGTCGTGTCGAGTCTAACGGGCCAACAGCCCCGAACCTCGACGAACCCGTACACGTCGGAATGGATTTCTAACCGCCCACGATCGGGCGGACCTTCATGGAGGAATAAATGCCAACCACTGCCGCTCCGGAAGATGTCGAGCAACTGTGGATCGACTATAAGAACGACTTGTCGAATCAGGAACTCCGCAATCGTCTGGTGGAACTGTATCTGCCGCTGGTGAAATACAACGGCGAGCGCATTTGGGCGCGGTTGCCTGAGGGCGTGGAGTTGGACGACCTGGTTTCCGCCGGCGTCTTCGGGTTGATGGACGCGATCGACTTGTTCGACTTGTCGCGGGGCGTTAAGTTCGAGACCTACTGTGTGCCCCGAATTCGCGGCGCGATGCTGGACGAACTTCGCACGATGGATTGGGTGCCGCGGTTGGTCCGCTCGAAGGCCAGCAAGTTGAACGAGGCGGTCAAGACGCTCGAGGCGCGGCTCGGCCGGCAGCCGAACGAAAACGAACTGGCCGAAGAGATGCAGATTTCGGTGCCCGAGTTGGAGAAGATGATTCTCGACGCCAACGCGGTGAACCTGATCAGCCTGAACAAGAAGTGGTACGAGACGGACAGTTACAAGGACGTCCGCGAGATCGACATCCTCGAAGACAAGAAGGGCGAAGACCCGACGCGTCGGATTCAAAAGAATGATCTGATGCGGCTGGTGACCAAGGGACTGAACCGCAACGAGCGGCTGATCATCATCTTGTACTACTATGAAGAGTTCACGATGAAGGAGATTGGCGCGACGCTGAATCTTTCGGAAAGCCGCGTCAGCCAGATGCACAGTTCGATCGTCCAGCGTCTTCAGGGCCAGTTGGCCCGGCGTCGTCCGGAGTTTGGAACGTAGCGGATAGAGAGGGTGGAACGTAATGCGACGGGGACGGAGGCGGCTGCCGGTTTGGTGGCTGGCTCCGTCTCCGTTGTGTTTTGCGCGGACTGGAGCATTTCCTGCTGACTCTGGCTTGACCGGGCGGTACAATGGGATGATATCCCGCCTGGAATCAATGGTTCGATGAGTCAGCCTGTTCCCGCCGTTCGCCGCCGCACAAGACACCGCCGCCGCAGGGTGCCGAGGTCTGCGCCGGAGAGTGTCCTGCCGGCCAGTAAGTCGAACGGGATGACGGCGCCGTTTGGGGCTGAGCGATTCGTCTACGGGCGCCGTTTTTGGTTGGCCTACACGTCGAACACGCTGCTGTTGGTCGCGGTCGCCCTGCTGTTTCGGTACGCTGACTTCGTCCACATGGTGGGCGGGACGGAGTTCAACCTGGGGTGGATCGTAGGCATCGGCACCTTTGGCAGCCTGTTCACTCGGATCCTGATTGGCAACTGGCTCGACCGTTATGGGACGCGGGTGTTGTGGATTGCGTCGGCCTTGCTGTTTTCGGCCGCATGCTTCGCCCATCTTTGCATACATAGCCCCACGGGCGTTGGGATTTACCTGCTCAGGATTTTGTACTGTTGCGCCGTGGCGGGCGCCAACGGCGCGTCGATGACGTTCATTTCCAAATGCGGGCCGAAAGAACGGCTCGCCGAATTGGTGGGCATGTTGGGAACCGCCGGCTTTCTTGGATGGATGGGCGGTGCTCTACTGGGCGACCTGCTGCTGGGCTCGCTCTCGGTCGGACGCACACACGTGGTCGCCATGTTCCTCGTCGCCGGGCTGCTGGGCCTCTGCTCGAT
>JAJFUI010000082.1 GCA_021372555.1 Planctomycetaceae bacterium
CCGCTTATGGCGACCAGCTTACCGGCAAGTCCCGTCCATGTCCACCCTGAGCATTTGTACTTTCGAAGGCACGCGGTCCCGGCGGGCGCCGGCGGCAACACGCGGCTTGAACTCCGAAGGCCCAGGCAGTAGCATGAATGACTCAGTGACCCGTGTCGGGAAGAACCAACGTCAACGATTGGAAAGGAAAACTGCGTCTATGTCGCCCATGAGACGTCGTCAGTTCCTGGCCGGCATCGCCACGGGGGCGGCAGCCATCGCCGTATCGCCGCTGGCCAAGGCCGAATCCGCATCGCAATCCGCAAACGGCAAATCCCGCAGCGGCAAATCGCCGTCGGGCCTGGCTGAATTGGCGTTTCGGCCCCTGCCGCTGGGCTCCGTCCGTCCGGCGGGCTGGCTCCAACGCCAACTTCGCCTCCAGGCCGAGGGCCTGAGCGGACATCTCGACGAAATCTGGCCCGACGTCGGTCAGAGCCAATGGTTCGGCGGCAAAGCCGAAGGCTGGGAGCGGGCTCCCTACTGGCTCGACGGCGTGGTTGCGTTGGCCTGGGTCCTCGATGACGAGGCCCTCAAAGCCAAGGTCAAGCGGTACGTCGACCATATCGTCGCCAACCAGCGACCCGACGGTTGGTACGCACCCTACCCGGTCGACGCCAACGCCAAGCCATACGACATCTGGGCCATTTTCCTGGCCAACAAGGTGCTCGTTCAATACCACGAGGCCACGGGCGACGCCGCGGTTCTCCAGGCGGTCCTTCGCAATCTGAAGGCGACGCTCGATGCTCTCGATCGCAAGCCGCTGTTCGCCTGGGGCAAGTTCCGCTGGTTCGAAGGCCTGATCTCCGTGTACTACGCCTATGAGAAGACCGGCGAGAAGTGGCTGCTCGACCTGGCCCGCAAGTTCCACGAGCAGGGCTTCGACTACATGGCCTTCTACGGGGGCGAGGATGTCACGAGCCCGACGCCGCGCCGCGGCCTGTGGCGATTCGACAAGCACGTCGTCAACACGGGCATGGCTCTCAAAGCCTACGCCCTTTCCTGGCGGCTGACTCATAAGGATATTGAGCGGGCTTTTCCTGCGAGAATGCTGGAGATCCTCGACCGCTATCACGGACAGGTCACCGGGATGTTCTCCGGCGACGAATGCCTCTCCGGCAGGAGCCCGACCCAGGGAACTGAGCTTTGCGCTGTCGTCGAGGCGATGTACTCGCTGGAACACCTGCTCGCCGTCACGGGCGACCCGGCCTTCGGCGACCGCCTGGAGCGGATCGCGTTCAACGCCCTGCCGGCGACGTTCGCCCCCGACATGTGGTCGCATCAGTACGATCAACAGGTCAACCAGGTCCAGTGCACGATCAACGCGGACCACATGTGGTCGACGAACGGCCCGGAGTCGAACCTCTATGGCCTTGAGCCCAATTTCGGCTGCTGCACCGCGAACATGCACCAGGGCTGGCCCAAGTTCGCCGCGAATCTCTGGATGCGAGCCGACGACGGAATCGCCGCGGTCGCTTACGCACCGAGCGTCGCCCGTTTCGAGACGGGCGACGCACAGGTCTCCGTGACGCTCGACACCGATTATCCGTTCCGCGAGACGCTCAAGCTGACGGTAACGACCGATAAATCCGCCCGTTTCCCTGTAGTCCTGCGAGTCCCGGCCTGGACGCGGGATGCAACGATCCGTGTCGCAGACGGATCTGAGAAGTCCGTGAAGCCCGGCTCGTTCCACAGGATCGAGCGACAATGGAAAGGCACGACCGAGATCGTTCTGCGCTTCCCGATGAGCGTCAAAACGTCGCGACGATACAACGAAGCCGTCGCCATCGAGCGGGGCCCATTGGTCTACTCCCTGAAGCTGGGCGAAGACTGGAAACAGGTGAATGCGGACAAGCCGCACCGCGAGCTGCCGCACGGGGATTTCGAGGTCCGACCGACGACGCCGTGGAACTATGGCCTGCTCGTCGACGAGGCCAAGCCCGAGACAAGCGTCACCTTTGAGGAAAAGCCGGTAGGTGAGAAGCCTTTCTCGCCGCAGGGCGCCGGGATGGCCGCCAGAGTCAAGGGCCGAAAGCTGCCGGGCTGGAAGCTGGCCCACGGCTGGGCGGAGGAGATCCCGCCGGAGCCGCAGAGTTCGAAAGAGCCCGTCGAGGAACTCACGCTCATTCCCTACGGGTGCACGAACATCCGCGTGACGGAGTTCCCGCGCATCATAGAATGATGGAACGCTGGGAAGCATGTAGGGTGCGTACCACGCACCATCTTCCCGAAACAACCGAATGGAACGGTGCGTGGTACGCACCCTACGGAGGTAATCGCCTTGTTCTCAGTCATGATCATCGCAACGGCGGTCTCGATCGCAGCCGCTCAGGGATTGCCGACCGTACATGTCACGAAGGATGACGTGAGGATCACCCAATCGTGCCTGGTTGTCATCCCCGCCGACACGATCATCGAGGACACCAACGGCAACGGCGTGATCCAGATCGCCGCGTCGAACGTCGAAGTCACATTCGCTCCCGGTTCGCAACTGCGGGGCTCGCCGCGAGACCGGCGGCCGGACGAGTATAAAGGCTACGGCATCCGCATCGACGGACAGTCCAACGTCACAATCAAAGGCGCTCGCATCAGCGGTTTCTGGAGCGGGCTCTGGGCGACGAAAGCTAACGGCCTGACGCTCGATACGATCGACGCTTCCGACAACCGCCGGGCGTATCTGAAGTCCACGCCGGCGGCCGAGGACAGCGACGACTGGCTCTTTCCGCACGACAACGATCAGAATCAGTGGCTCGAGAACTACGGGGCCGCGATGTACGTCGAGGACTCGAACCAGATCACGGTGCGCAACAGCAAAGTCCGCCACGGCCAGAACGCCTTGTGCCTCGACCGCGTGAACGGCTCGAAGATCTACGACAACAACTTCTCCTTCAACTCCGGCTGGGGCATCGCCCTGTGGCGATCGAGCCGCAACACGATCTCGCGAAATGCGTGCGACTTCTGCGTGCGCGGGTACAGCCACGGCGTGTACAACCGCGGGCAGGATTCCGCCGGCATTCTCATGTTCGAGCAGAACTGCGACAACGTCGTCGCGGAGAACTCCGCCACCCACGGCGGCGACAGCTTCTTCGGGTTCGGGGGCAAAGAGGCCCTCGGCGAGGTCGGCGAGCATCCGCCGGACTGGTACAAAGGGCGAGGGAACAACAACAACCTGCTCATCGGCAACGACTTTTCCTACGCGCCGGCCCACGGAATCGAGATGACCTTCTCCTTCGGGAACGTGTTCTGCGACAATCGCCTGGTGGAGAACGCCATCTGCGGCGTGTGGGGCGGTTTCTCGCAGAACACCCTGATCGCGCGAAACCAGATCGAAGGCAACGGCGAAATGGCCTACGGCCTGGAGCGAGGCGGCGTCAACATCGATCATGGCGTGGACAACCGCATCGTGGGGAACGCCTTCAAGGCCAACAAGTGCGGCGTTCACCTTTGGGGCGGGCAACTGGGCAGCTTCGCGGAAAGGCCCTGGGCCAAAGCGAACAATCCCCAGTCCAAGGGCAACCTCGTGGCCGGCAACCAGTTCGTGGGGGACCTGCTGACGTTTCACCTGCGAGGGCCCGGCGAGCTTGTCCTCGGCGAGAATTCCCTGGAGAATGTGACTGAGGAAATGTCGAAAGAGACCGAGTCGCTCGTCCGCAAAGGCGCGACTGCAAAACTCCCCGAGAAGCCGCGATACGTCGCCCATGGCTCGACGCATCCGATCGGCGCTCGGCCGCAGTTGCGGGGCCGACAGAACATCATCATGACCGAATGGGGTCCGTGGGACCATGAATCGCCGCTGGTTCGCATGGTCCAGGACACCGGCGATTCCGTCCGCTACGACCTGCACAACGTATCCGCCAACGTGGCCATGACAATCGAGGGCAGTGACATCGTCGGAGAAAGCTCCCAAAATCAGGACGCCCGAACCTTCACGCTTTCGTCCACGAAGCCCGGCGTGCATCCCTACGTGCTGCGAGTCAAGGACGGCGACTGGCAACGGGAGATTCGCGGCACGCTGATCTCCGCGACCTGGGACGCCGCGTTCTTCAAATGGGCCGACGCCACCGATCCTCGCAACGATCTGGCGGCTTGGCGGAAGCTCAGCCAAGGCCGAGCCGCGGCCTCCGGACGCGTCAAGCAGCTCGCGTTCAAGTACGGCTGGGGCGGCCCAAGCGAGCAGAATCTCTCCGACTCCATTACGGCGGCCAAGCTCGGAGGCGACCACTTCGGTATGATCGCCAAAGCGCAGTTGCCGCTCTCAGCGGGTACGTGGGAATTCACGACTCTCAGCGACGACGGCGTCCGTGTCGTCGCCAATGGCAAGCCGGTGATCGAGAACTGGGCTTGGCACGGCCCGACGCGCGACGCCGGCACGCTGACCCTGGACAAGGACCAAACTGTCGAAATCGTCGTGGAGCACTTCGAGATCGACGGCTATTCGGTTCTGGAGCTGGGGGTATCGCGAAAACCCGATACCACGCCATGAAGTCGCGTAGGGTGGGTTCTCAACCCACGCGTTCATCTCATCGGCGTGTGTTGACGCGTGGGTTAAGAACCCACCCTACAACCACTCCCGACCCGAACAATCTCCGCCGCCTTGCCAGGTGCAACGGCG
>JAJFUI010000124.1 GCA_021372555.1 Planctomycetaceae bacterium
GAGGCGGATATCCCGCGCTACGTGGATGCCGTTGTCCGCGAGATTACGCGCCGCGGCGCGGAAACTGGCCACCCGATTGCCGATACGATTTTCCTCGGCGGGGGCACGCCCTCGCTTCTCGACGAGGTCCAGGCAACAAGCATCCTGAACGCCGTGGTCGAAGCATTCCCAATTGAACAGGACGCCGAGATCACTTGCGAATGCAACCCTGGAACGCTCACAATGCCCTTTGCCCGGGCGCTGCGCAAAGCGGGTGTTAACCGGCTGTCCTTGGGCGCGCAGGCGATGCAGACGCGTCTTCTGCGTCTCATCGGCCGTATCCATCATTGGGAGCAAGTGATCGCGTCCGTCGAAATTGCGCGTAAAGCGGGATTTGACAATATCAACCTGGACCTGATGTTTGGTCTTCCGTCGCAAACCGTGGCGGATTGGCGGGAAACGCTGGAGGCCGCGATTGGGATCTCCCCCACGCATCTCTCCTGTTACGGCTTGATCGTCGAGGAGGGCACGCCGATCTGCCGCGACATCGCCGACGGCAGGCTGGCTCTTCCGAACGAGGAAGTCGAACGCGAGATGTACGAACTTGCGCGGCAGACGCTTGCCGGGCACGGCTTCGAGCAGTACGAGATCAGCAATTTCGCCCGCCAGGGCTACGCATGCCGGCACAACATCGGCTGCTGGACTCGCGTACCCTATCTCGGCTTCGGCTGTGCGGCGCACAGCTTCTTCGACGACTGCCGCACGATGAACCCGGGGGCGCTCGATGCCTACCTGGCGGGCGAACCGCCGAAAAGCGAGCCGATCTCCAAAGAAGAAGCTCGATTTGAGAGCCTGATGCTCGGTCTCCGCATGACCAGCGGCGTAAGCGACGAGGAATTCAGCCGGGCGCACGGCATGAGTATCCGCGAGGCCTTCGGCGAAAAACTTGACAAACCGATCGCCGCCGGCCTGCTCGAATGGCACGAAGGCGTCTTACGACTGACTCGCCTCGGCATGGATCTGCAAAACAGCGTGCTTGTGGATCTCATGTGACACGAAAGCAAAAGTCGTGCGATACGTTAGAGCAGGCCGTCGCGGCTCACGATGAATTCCGATTGTGCCCCGTATTGCTTTGACTTTGCGCCCCCTGCCGCTATGCTATCACAATGGATTTCCAGAAAAAAAGCCGTTTGCTCATTACCTGTGCGCCGAGCCTGTCGCAGTGGCTGCAGAAAGAAATTGAAACCCTCGGGCACAAGGTGCTGCTCGTCCGCAGGACCGGCATCGAGATAGAAGGCACGCTTGCCGATTCGATGCGACTCAACCTCTGGCTGCATACAGCGTTCGCCGTGCTGTACAGGCTCGATGAGTTCGAGTGCCGGGATCCCGAATCCCTCTACCGGGCGGCTGCGAGGCTGCCATGGGAAAACATCATCCCGGCCGATGAGTACATCTCCATCGTCTCGTACGTTGACAACCCTTCGATCAATAACTCGATGTTCCCCAACCTCAAGCTCAAGGATGCCATCGTCGACCGCATCATGAGGAAGGAGCATCGGCGGCCTGACTCCGGGCCGGAGCGGACGAACATCGTCATCAACCTCTACTGGAAAGACGACCGGGCGTGGCTGTACCTGAACACCTCGGGCAACAAGCTTGCCGATCGCGGATATCGCCGAATCCCGCACAAGGCGCCGATGCAGGAGACGCTGGCTGCGGCAGTGATGATGGCGACAGGCTACACCGGGCAGATGCCCCTTGTCGCGCCAATGTGCGGCAGCGGCACGCTGGCCATTGAGGGAGCGCTCATTGCCCAGAACCGCGCGCCTGGCCTGTTGCGATCCAATTACGGCTTCATGCACCTAAAGGGCTTTGACGACGATGCGTGGAGGGCCGTCCGCCGTGAGACGATGAAGGCCGGGGAAAAGAAGCGGCCCCCTCGTATCATCGCTACCGACATCGACCCGAAGGCGGTCGTGGCGGCAAGGAAGAACGCAGCCACCGCCGGAGTAGACCACCTCATCGAGTTCGGCGTCTGTGACTTCGCGGAAACCCCGCTGCCGCCGCCGCCGTTCATGGTCGTGATGAACCCCGAATACGGTAACCGGATGGGAGAGATATCACAGCTCGAGAAGGTCTATGAGCGGATTGGCGATTTTTTCAAGCAGAAGTGCCAGGGCCAGACCGGATACGTCTTCACGGGCAACCTCGACCTGGCAAAGAAGGTCCACCTGACACCCAGCCGGAAAATCCCCTTCTTCAACGCCGACATCGATTGCAGGCTGCTCAAGTACGAGATGTACGCCGGCTCCCGCCGCAAGCCCCGCAAGCCCGGTCCCGTTGAGACCCAAGGCTCATAGCGGGCGTCGCCGTATCGCCGACAAGTGGCATTGTCGGCGACCGCAATAACGTCGAAGATGGTTGTTTTCGAGGGCCTGGAAGACGTCCGGGCGTAGCGCGTAATGAAAAGCAGCCCGAAGTCTCTCCCCTCCACGTCTCCCGCCGTCGCAGTTGTTGCCGTCGATTCGCGCCGCGACCTCCAAATGCGGATCGGCGTCATCGTCGCCGGCTTTTGCACGTTTCTGCCGATTTACGCCACGCAGCCGCTGCTGCCCGAGTTTCGTCGGATATTTTCCGCCTCGGCCCTTGCGGTCAGTCTCACCGTTAGCGCCGTCACCTTGGCCATCGCGATCTCCTCTCCCTGGATCGGCTCGCTGGCCGACGCCGTCGGGCGAAAGCGGGTAATTGTTGCCGCCATCTTGGGACTCTCCGTGCCCACCTGCCTGGCCGCCACCTCGTCGAACCTTTCCCAACTCATTGCGTGGCGTTTTACGCAAGGGCTGTTTGTCCCGGGCATCATCGCCGTCACTCTGGCGTACATTGCCGAAGAGGCATTGGCCGGCACGGCGGCCTCCGTTACGGCCGCCTACATCACGGGCACGATTATGGGCGGCATGTCAGGGCGGTTCATCGCGGCCATGATCGCGGAACATTCCGGCTGGCGACAGGCATTCGTGTCGCTTGGCCTGACCTCCTTGCTGTGCGGGCTTTTGGCGTGGGTGTTGCTGCCCCGGTCACGCCGTTTCGTGCGGCAGCGCAACCTGTTGGCGCCGCTGCGGTCGATGGTCGCCCATCTGGGAAATCGGCGGCTCTTGGCCACCTACTTCGTCGGCTTCAATGCGTTGTTCACGCTGGTGGGCGTCTTCACCTACGCCAACTTCTACCTGGCTGGCAAGCCGTTCGGCCTCGGCCTTGTTGCACTGGGCTCGGTCTTTCTCGTCTACGGCCTGGGCGTCGTCGTCACTCCGGCAGCAGGCCGAGTGATCGACCGCTACGGCTATCGCAGCGGAATGGTGATGGCGCTGACAATCGCCCTGGCCGGCCTGCTGTTGACGCTCATTCCGGTCACCTGGAGCGTGGTGCTCGGGCTGGCCCTTCTGTCGACGGGCATTTTCATCGCTCAGTCCGGCGCGTCGAGCCACGTGGGCGTGGTGGCCAAGACGGCTCGCTCCTCCGCCGCCGGGCTGTATGTCTGTTTCTACTATCTCGGCGGCTCGCTCGGCGCCACGCTACTAGGATGGCTCTGGCGGACGCACGGCTGGACCGGCTGCGTCGCGTGCGTAGCGATGCTTCAAGTCTTTTCCGCCGCGATCGCGCTGCGATGGTTCGCCCCCGCGTCATCGGAGAAGGTCGCCGCCCCAACCGGCCCCGACGCCTGTCCACCGGGCTGACGTACCGGGGGCTCTCGGTGTGGGTGTCAGGTGCGGGGAGTACCTGACCTACGGATGCTGCGCTGATTCGGTTACGTTGGTTTTGCATCGCATGATCGCAACTGACATAGCCGGCAGCCATGCGGCGGCTACTGCCGTTGGCAAGCATGGCGAGGACCATGCGGCGTTTATCGTCGTCGAGCGCGCGCGGTCTTCCGCGCGGGTTGGGCGGCGCGAGAGAGTCGGACCTGGTGGCCCCGCGAAGTGAAGGGATGTCCAGTCACGATAGAGGGCGGGGAGGGGGAATTCAAGGGAAGTGTTTGGGCCAATTGCGCCTGCCCTAACGGCGGCGGAGCAGCAAGCAAAGCGAGAAGTGCCGCGGCGTCTCCTACGCCACCCCCGACCCCGTCTCGACCGCGGCATCAAAGCCCTCAAGGAGCTGACGCGGCGGGCATAGCTAAACCAGTGCCCTAGCCTGCCCGGCCCAAAAGCCTTGCTTTCCGGGAAACTATCGAGACCTGGTCACGTAACCCCACCATTGTCCGCTTGTTATACCGCGCAGGAATGGCTACGATGAGTCAAATTGCAGCGTGGATGGGAGAGATAGATGGCTCGTTCGGACCTGATCTTGACACTCGTGAAGGCCGGCACCCGCGGAGACAACTCGTTGTTCAGGCGGGCCGCCGAGGCGCTTATCGCGGAAGAGCGCGCCAAGCAACATCATCTGCTGGCTGAGAAGCTGGCTGACGAGTTGCGGTCCAACGCCAACTCGACGTCCGCCGGTCCACTTGTGCTCGGCGATAGACTCGCGAATCTTCTCCTCGAGGTTACGCCCCGCCGAACCTTCGACGAACTTTTTCTTCCACCGGTCGTTGGGCAAGCATGTCAAGAGTTGATAGAAGAGCACAACCGGGCGGACCTGTTGCGGTCCTACAACCTAGAGCCGCGCAGCAGAATTCTTCTTCAGGGGCCACCGGGAAATGGCAAGACGTCGCTTGCGGAGGCCTTGGCATCGGCGCTCATGGCTACGTTTCTTGTTGTTCGCTATGAAGGTGTCATAGGTACATACCTCGGGGAGACATCCGTTCGGCTGAAGCGAGTTTTCGAGTTCGCTAGCACCCGCCGATGTGTGCTGTTCTTTGACGAATTCGACACACTCGGAAAAGAGCGTGGCGATGTTCATGACACGGGTGAGATAAAGCGGGTGGTCAGCTCCCTGCTGCTTCAAATCGACGCGCTGCCGAGTCACGTGGTTGTGATCACTGCCACCAACCACGCGGAGCTTCTCGATCGGGCGGTGTGGCGGCGATTTCAATTGCATATGACGTTGCCCAAGCCCGGACGCGATGAGATCACAAAGTGGCTCTGTCACCTTGAAGAGCGTCTGGGCCAACCTATCAGCGCTCGCAGTGAACTTGTGGACAAACTGCTCGGTGCAAGCTACGCCGACATGGAGATCTTTGCTGACGCAATTAAGCGTCGATATGTGCTGTCGCTACCCGGGGGCAGATTGGACGCCATTGCACGCGATTGTTTGCGGCAATGGCAGACCAGACGTCTTGCTTCAAACGGAGATCGATTGCCATGATCGCCGAAAGACCGATTCTGATCCTTCCCGAACCGGAGAGGACGAAACGGGACGTTGATCTGCAGCATCCAGTTGATGAGACTGTTCATCGCCCACCACGTGACCGTCAGATCGATAGGATCGGCGTGCATATGGTGCATCTGGAGAATGTTCGTTCACGCGATCAGGCATACCTTCAAACGACGCCTGATGGCGCTATGCCGGAACACGTGCTGGTGCTTGAGATCATCGGCGACGTCCCGAAGTTCATCAACGCGATCAATCGTACACCCGGGCTTGAATGGCTCGGCGAATTCGAGGAGGAAGACATCCCTCCTGACGACGACTTCTACAGGACGACGGCGAGCGGTGGTCCGCTTAATGGCAGGCTCTACCTGATCATGGCCAATCATGCGGCTATCGATCAGCTATTGTCACTTTGGGATTGCTACAAAACCGGCAAAAAGTTCCCTTTCGGGCAAACTAAGTGGCGCGACATCTTCGACCGCCTGAAAGACGTCCGGATGTGGGGCGTGCAAGACCGACTCAACGAGACCGGTGTCATAGAAGACTGGAGGCACCGCATTGCTAACAAGGAGGAAACGGTCCGCTTTGAGATTGAGCTTTGGTACCGTAGAAATGCAGGCACTCGGCAGGAGCGAGAAGCGGAAATTGCTGCATTAGTTAACGCGCGCAACGGAAAAGTAATCAGCAGCGCGGTCATCGACGACATCGCCTACCACGCGATCCTGGCGGAGCTGCCAATCGGCGAAATACAGGGGATCATCGAAAACGCTAACGATCACGGCGATCTCGTCAAGTGCGAAGAAGTCATGTTCTTTCGCCCCTCCGGCCAATGCGCGGCGACGCTAGCCGAAGGTCAAACCATCCCCGTCGGTGATCGCCCGCCATACCCGATCGCGGGTGGCGAGCCGGTCGTCGCCTTGCTGGACGGCCTGCCGCTGGAAAACCATCACTTGTTACGGAATCGAATCATTATTGACGACCCGGGCGATTGGCAAGTTGACTATCAAGCACAGCATCGCCAGCATGGCACCGCGATGGCGTCGCTCATCCTGCACGGCGAACTCGACACGGACGGGGCGGCCGCCACACGGCCCATTTACGCCCGGCCGATTCTTCGACCGAATCTAGGCGTGTGGAGTGGCCCTGCGGAGCAAGTTCCCGAAGATGCCCTGCCCGTGGATCTTGTGCATCGAGCGGTGCGACGGATTTTTGAGGGCGATGGAGTCGAGGCAGCCGCAGCGCCAACTGTCAAGATCGTAAATCTGTCCGTAGGAGACGCGTCGCGACCGTTTGATAATATTCTCAGTCCCTGGGCCCGCCTTTTGGATTGGTTGGCCTTCCGCTATCAGGTGCTTTTCGTCGTAAGCGCCGGCAACCATGTTGGCCAAGACATCGAACTGGACGTGCTTCGCGACGCTTTTCGGGGGCTCTCCGCTGAGCAGCGTGAGCGGGCAGTAATCGCATCGCTTGCAGGATCGGTCCGACACCGAAGACTCTTGTCGCCTTCCGAAGCGGTAAACGTCTTGACCGTCGGTGCGCTGCACAAGGACGCATCCAGTATCGGAGCGACAAGGCTCATTAATCCATACAACGATGACCGTTTGCCCAGCCCGATTAACGGACTTGGTTTGGGTTATCGCCGCAGCGTCAAACCTGAGGTGTTAGTCGCTGGCGGCCGTGTGCTGTACGACGAAAAGCTTGGAAATGCGCACCCGCACGCCACCTTGGAGCTGAGAAGCACCGCGCAACCACCGGGTCAGCGCGTTGCGACACCAGGAACGAGCGGCGGTCTCGCACAAACCTGCTACCGTTGCGGAACTAGCAATGCCGCAGCACTGACTAGCCGACTCGCCGCCCAGTACCATGAGATATTAGAGGATCTTCGCGGCTCCGACTCCGCCAGCACCCTTAGGGAGGATTGCATTTCTGCTCTCCTTAAGGCCATGGTGGTCCACGGCGCTGCATGGGACGAAGCGGCGGATGTCTTGGCGGATGTTCTCAGGAACGGGCAGAGCGGTCGCGGCGTCAAGGACCACGTGGCAAGATTCATGGGATACGGCGGGATCAACGCTTTTCTCTTGGCTGGTTGTACTGCGCAACGTGCGACGCTTCTCGGCTGCGGAGTGCTCGCTGACGGCGACGGGGACGTCTTCGAGATTCCGCTTCCCCCAAGTCTGAATGCGAAACGGGTCTGGCGTCAGCTAACTATTACTCTTGCGTGGTTCACACCCATCGAACCAGCAAATCGAAAATATCGAAAAGCCCAACTTTGGTTCGATCCCCCGGCGAGCTCTTTAGCCCTCAGAAGGCAACACGTCGACTCTCGCACGACAAAGCGTGGCACAGTTCAGCACGAGATTCTTGAAGGAAGAGGGGCCACTGCTTTTGAGGAGGACGGCATTCTCAAGCTAAAGGTAAGCTGCCGTGCCGACGCAGGCTCATTTAGTGACGCGATCCCTTACGGTATCGCGCTATCGTTGAGAGTTGCCGAGGAAGAGTCTATTCCTATTTATAACGAAATCCGAGAACGAATCCGCGCGAGGATCCGTCCGGAAGCGTGAACTTTCGTCGCCGATTGCGCCAAGGGGGCTTCGTTCGCCGGGGGGTGGCCCGTTGGGCCGATAAGGGTTGCGCGTTTGATCTTGTCCCCAGGGCGTTGCCCTGGGCACGCACCCTACTTAGCTTTGGCCCGCATTGGGGGCGCGGCGGTAGGACATCGGCCCGATCGGCGCTCGTCAGTTTTCCCTTCGCCGCAATTGGTGCGTGCGAGCACGCACCCTACGTAGCTCTGCCTTCGGCCCGCGAGGCGAGACAAGCGTCAGGTGAGTTGGACAAAGCCGCGAACCCAAACGGGGTTCCGTACGACGAACGGTATTTGGCGCGGACCTTGTCGTGCCGCGACGCGGCACATGCGAGGCATTTTGATCGCATCCGCAGGTTGCGCTGCGATCCACCCGCGGCTATTCAAAGGTGACCGCTACGCGGTCGCAGGGAGGTTGGGGTTTGCGGCGGGACTGTGCGCCCAGACAGGGGCGAGTGCATGGCAGGTTGACAACCTGCACCACAAAGACGAGAAAACTGGGCACAAAGAGAAATGACCCGAGGCCGAATTCCATGGCCCGGGGTTGTCGTGTCGTGGCCGAGAACCCACCGCTACAGACATGTCATGCTGCGATGGAAGAGACAAGCGAGGGTTGCGAACATCTCGGCGAGCCAAACTGTCATGGTTTTGTATGCCAACAACGGTGACGCACGGCCGGCGATCCCAAAAGCACAATGTGGGTGTCCACAGAGGGAGGGTTGACTGCGTGACCTGGTCTTACCTATGCTTAGCAGCTATCTGGAAGTGGCAGCAGGAGGGCGTCCGGCTACGGCGGGGGTGATCCGTCGTTGGATGGGAAACGCCTTGTTTCTCATCATTCGCTTGTTGCATTCCTCTGTGATTCAAGGGAGGCTCTGCCGTGTTTCCTATCAAGCGTCTGTCGCGCAGTCTTCGGCACAACTCTGGCCGTCCACAAAAGGGGGACCGTGAGCGGCGCCCCTTGCGACTCGAACAACTGGAAGATCGCCGGCTGCTGGCGATCTTTACCGTTAACAGCTTGGCGGACACGGTGGACGCCAATCCCGGTGATGGGCTCGCCCTCGATGCGCAACAGCAAACTACGTTGCGCGCCGCCATCATGGAAGCCAACGCGCTGAGTGGAGCAGACACGATCAATCTGCCGGCTGGAACCTATCACCTGACCCTGCGTGGCACGGGTGAAAACGGCGGCGCCACCGGCGATCTGGACGTTGCCGACGGTTTGACAATCGTTGGCCCCGATGCCTCGACAACGATCATCGATGCCGCGGGGCTTGGCGACCGGGTCATTCACCTTCTTACCGGCACGTACACTATGGACCCAAACGCTCTGGAACTGCGCGGCGTTACGGTCACGGGCGGGCTGGCTTCGGGCACCGGCAGTGGCTTCGCCTTGCAAGACTACGGTGGGGGCTTGTTGAACGACTATTGGACGAAAGTGACAATTTCAGATTGCATTTTCAGAAACAACACGGCACCAAGGATCACAACCGGCGCATATACGGGCTACTATGGCATCGGAGGCGCCATCTGCAACGGTGGAAGCCTGACAATTCTCGATAGCCTGTTTGATGGCAACTTTGCGAGCAACGCCGGTGGCGCCATTTACGTCGGCACAGGGGGCGCCAAGATCCTCATCCGCAACACAACCTTCTCGCAAAACTCGGCAGCGCAGGGAGGCGCGGTTTACAACCACGAGATTATGACGATCGAGAGCAGCACCTTTAGCGGCAATCACCGGTTGAGCGGCACAAATGGAGCCGGCGGCGCCATCAACAACAATGGCGGCGGACAATTGACGCTGAACAACTGCACGCTCACAGGGAATGTCTCTGGCTCGGGTGGCGGAATCATGAACTACGAGACGCTGCACGTCTACAGCAGCACCATCGTCGGCAACGTGGCGGACCGCGGCGGTGGACTTTACAGTTCGGGCTCGACGCAGACATTCGAGAATACCGTCATCAGCAACAATAGCGGCCCGAGCGGCGGGCCCGACGTCTACGGCGCGGCAACTAGCCTCGGTCACAATCTCATCGGCGACACGACCGGTTCCAACGGTTTTGGCGCCGTTGGGGACCTGTTGAACGTTGATCCCATGCTTGGGCCGCTGGCCGACAACGGCGGCGCAACGCAAACATGCGCGCTGTTGCCTGGAAGCCCCGCGATCGACGCCGCCAAGACGGTGAGTTCGCCTGCCACAGACCAACGCGGCGTGCTACGGCCGCAAGGCGCTGCAGCCGACATCGGGGCCTTCGAGGCTGCGCCGGTCGCCAACGATGATGCGTATACGGTGGATGAAGACGGTACGCTCAATATCCCAAGCCCCGGTCTGTTGGACAACGATGCCGACGCCTACAGCGATCTGCTCGTAGCAACGCTCGTGACGTCGCCGGTTAATGGAATGCTTCAGCTGCAGCCAAACGGCTCCTTCACCTATCGACCCAATCCGAATTTCAACGGAGCCGACAGCTTCACGTACTCTCTTAGTGATAGCCATGGCGGCGCCGACACGGCCACGGTGAGCATCACCGTCAACCCGGTGCAAGACCCGCCGTGCGCCATCGCCGGTCCGGACGTGACCAGCGTCGAAGTGGCCGCGGTCATGTTTGACGGCAGCGGCTCCTTTGATGTCGACGGAGACAGCCTCGTCTATGTATGGGACTTTGGCGACGGCGTGACGGGCATCGGCGCGACGCCAACACATGCCTACGCCGACAATGGGGTCTACACGGTCCTCTTGACTGTCAAGGACGGCTACGGCAACAGTAGTTCCGACACGCTGGTGGCGACGGTGGACAATGTCGCGCCCCTCGGTGATGCGACCGGTCCGCTGACGGGCGTGCGAGGACAAGCCCGGACGTTTAGTTTCACGGCTAGCGATGTCTCCGCCGTAGATCAGGCTGGCGTCTTCCGTTACGCAATTGACTGGGGGGACGGTTCCGGAGTTCAGATAATAGATGGATCGGCCAGCATTTCGGCGGATCACGTCTTCGCCTCCAACGGCTCCTTCACGGTGCTGCTCGCCGTGGCCGACAAGGATGGCGGCAAGAGTGCACAGATAGCTTGGACCGTAGCCATTAGCGCTGTTGCGATGCAGGGCAATACGTTGGCCGTCGGCGGTACGCTCGCAGGCGACACCATCGTGATTGAGCCTGCGGGCGCCAGCAATGGACTCACGGTAACCATCAACGGCGCGGTCCAGGGCGTCTTCCAGCCCACCGAGAGATTGCTCGTCTACGGGCAGGCGGGAAATGACACGGTGCAGTTGAAGCAAACCAAAATCAAGGGAACAACCAGGTATGTTGCTGTGTCGGCGATCATCGACGCGGGCAGCGGCAGCGATACCATCGATGCGAGGGGAAGCATCGCCAACAACGCGCTCGTCGGTTCGGATGGCGCCGATACCATTTGGGGCGGCGGCGGAAGAGACCTGCTCCTGGGCGGCGCGGGCGCCGACGCACTGCGAGCGGACAATGGCGACGATATCCTGATCGGTGGCACCACGGACTTCGACACGAACCTCGCTGCGCTGACCGCTCTGCTAACAGAATGGGGGCGAATTGACCTCGGTTACCAGGCGCGGATCGATCATCTCACGGGGACGACAGGCGGCGGCTGGAACAGCGGCTATCTCCTCACTCCACTTTCGGTGCATTCGGATGCGGCCGTAGATCAACTGTATGGCGAACAGGGCAGAGATTGGTTCCTCTACGACGCCATCGGCCTACAAACCGACCTTCTCAAAGACCTTAAGAGGAATGAGTCGACAGTGCAGATCACCTGACGTGTTTTGCTTAGTGTGACAATAGCAGTTGCCTGGCGCCTTCTTCTGAGTTCCGAGGAAAGCAGGTGTCAATTGGCCGAAGCCTGCCCGGCGCAGGTGGACAAAGGCTGGCTTGGGAATGCCCGAGCGTGGCCATGCGGCGTTACCCGATGAGGCCAACGAACCGTTTGACGTGGCCATGAACGTTCAGGCGTTCGACAGTCGGCCAATGTCAGTCGAGCCCCGGGGACAATCGCCTGCGGCCCCGCTCAGTGGTCCATTGCATCACAGTCTCAAGAGGGGCTTGCGAGAATAGCGAGGGAGTTGCTGGTTTGGGCCTGTCTTCAGCAGCCAAAAAGAGAACCCCAAGCCGCTGGTTGCGATCGGGGGGGTATGAGAGTGGTGCGAAGCGAACCGTCTTCGTGTGTATTGCCGAGACAAACGAAGGTTGCGACTGTCAGAGTGGACTGAAATGTCACGCTTCGAGTCGGTTTGCCACGGGCTGTGAACCGGGTGCAAGCCGTATTGCCCCCCACCTCCCCTTTTTTCTTGGTGGTGATTTCGCCGGGCTCATCGCGACCTAGACTTGGTTCGGAACGTCCAACAGTGCTGCTGTTGTCGCATTGCAGTACATTGCGGCGGGCAGCGGTTGGCGGAGTCGCTACCATTCGTCGTGAAGAAGGGCAATTTCCATGAAGATCGTTTTCCGGACAGTCTTGGCGTTGTCGCTGGCTACTTTGCTTCTCGTTGCTCCCTCGCAGCTTCGCGCTTCACCCGATGCGCCAAGCAAAAACGCGTCGCCATCGGAAGAAGCCGTCAATCTCGACGGACAGTTCCCGGTGAACAAGCGCAACCCGATTCAAGTCAGCATGGAAACGGTGACTCTGGCGGGCGACAAAGAGAACGTACGTCGCACTCTGGTTCCGACATTCGTCGCCGGCGATAAGGTATTGAAGGAAGTGATCGCCCATCCCGAAAACGCAAATGCCTTCGAGTTGGCCACTGCGGCTTCCGGGGCCCTGCGGGCAGGCGATTTGGAGGAAGCCGGTCTCTTGATCTTTGCCGCGCGGCTTCGTGGGTTTCAAGACCTCGAAAACTACCCGCCGACGAACAACAATCCATCGGTCCGCATGGAATCGCTGTTGGGATTGGTGATCGACTTCGTGAAAAGCGAGGTGGTTCTTGAGAAGGTCCAATTTGAGCCGAAAGTGCTTGCCGGCGTCGTCAAGCGACTAGAATCGCTTGAGTTGAAAGAGCCCGCCGGTTACGCGCCCGGCTGGGACTATACCAAGCACACGGCAAAGCCCGATCTGTTTGCGAAGAACAAGGCGGAAATGCTGGACGCGTTGAGACCAGTGTCCGCTTTGTTGTCTTCGCCTGACTATTTCGCCGCATTCAAGTGCTACAGCGAGTTCAACAACCTCCCGTCGGAGTCGCAGAAGCAGCCGGCCAGGGAGAAAAGTCGCGACCAAGCCGTCAAGACGATGAAGCGGATCGAAAAGGAAAAGAACCTCCGGGGCGTGATGTACCAAGTCGACCACGCGGAAGCGAACTGACTTTGTCGGCGAGACTCGTTGACCGTTTTCTCGCCAACTTTAGACACGGCGAGACGGATTCTTTCGGACATCACATCCGACACAACAACAGAGGGTTGCCTCCGGCATTCGGATGCAACCCTCTTCGACAAAAGTGGCGGGGACAGGATTTGAACCTGTGACCTCGAGGTTATGAGCCTCGCGAGCTACCGGACTGCTCCACCCCGCGTCAATTGTGTCTTAAGAGACCGCAGTGGCAATCGCCACGATTGCGGCCAACCCATGTGATTCTACCAGGATGTCGGCCGCTGTCTAGCGGGGACACTTGATAAATTGTTGGCGTGCGGAATAGTCGCAAATCGATGAGTTTGACGGATTTGCGACGTTTCCGGGAGAGAACGGCCGCTTCCCCTCGATTGGCGGTAGCGTCGTAGCTAGCACCAGCGGATGCCCGAGGTCACTGGACTGGCTTGCTGACCAGCACGACGTCTTGCTCTTGCTGGTCGTTGAGTTCGAAGCCACGGTTGCGGAACGTCTCGAGCATGCGTTGGTTTTCCTTCGACACTTCGGCAACGATCCGCTTTACGCCCCAGGTCTTGGCCACCTCACAGCAGTAATCGGTCAGGAGGCCGCCCAGACCGTGGCCGTGCCAGCGGTCGACGACGATCACCGCGTATTCGGCGGCGGAGTGGTCGGCATCCGCAACGAGCCGGCCTACGCCGATCAGCTTTCGCTGGCCCTCTTCCTCGACCTCCGCGACGATGCCCAATTCGCGATCATAGTCGATGAAGCAATAGCGGGTGGCCATCTCGTGCGTGGTCTGCTTGAACAGGTAGCTGAAACGGGACCAAAGGGTTTGGGTCGAACAGCTCCCGAGCAGGTCGTGCCACATCGGCTCGTCTTCCGGCTTGATGGGCCGCAGCGTGACCGGAGTGCCGTCCTTCAGCTTCCGCTGTGTCACATACTCTTCGGGATACGGTCGAATTGCGAGGTGGGCAAAGGGGCGGACGCTGTGGACCATCAGACTACGGTCGATCACCACGCGGGCGTCCAGGGCCACTACATCCTCCGGCGTGACAAGCAACGGATTGATGTCCAACTCTTTGATCTCGGGGTAGTCGGCGACAAGATACGAAAACCGCATGATGATTTCGATCAGGCGGTCGATGTTGGCGCCGGGCCGGCCGCGGTAGCCTTTCAACAAGGGCCAGGACTTGAGCGATTCGAGCATGCGGCGAGCCAGGGCCTCGTTGAGCGGTGGCAATCCCAAAGCACGATCGCGGAACACCTCCGCCGCGACTCCGCCCATGCCGATCATGATCACCGAGCCAAAGATCGGGTCTTTCTTCGTGCCGATAATTAACTCAAAGCTGTTCGGATAGGTGAGCATCTTCTGCACGGTAACGCCGACGATGTCCGCATCGGGGCGTTTTTCCCTGGCCAGGCGGGTGATCTGCTCGAACGCGGCCCGAACCTTCTCGTCGGCGCCAAGGTTCAGCATGACGCCGCCGACGTCCGTCTTGTGCGTAATTTGAGGCGAGTGGATCTTCAGCACGACCGGATGGCCAAGCCGACGGGCCACCTCGACCGCTTCGTCCGCGCTACGGGCAACCAGCGGCTTGGTCACGGGGATTTCATAGGCTTCGAGGAATGCCTTGGAAACGTTTTCGGAAAGGATCTCGCCGCCTTCCGTCAGAATCGTGTCGAAGACGCCGCGAAGTCGCTGGCGGTCGAGGCTGAACTCCAAGGGGATGTCCTTGGGCGTTTCGTGGAGAATTTCCAGGTTTCGGGCGTAGGAAACGAGGTGCATGAACGCCCGGACCGCTTTTTCCGGGGTGCTGTAGGTCGGCACGCCGGCGTTGTTGAGCACCTGAATGCCCTCGGCCACGACGCGGCCGCCCATCCACGCGGCCAGAATCGGTTTGTGGGCGTGCTCGACGGCCTTGCTAACGGCCTCGGCCGTCGCGGTCGGGTCGGTCATCGCCTGGGGCGTGAGGATCACCAGGACGGCGTCGAAGTTCTTGTCCTTCAGCACGATTTCGACGGTTTTAGCGAACCGGTCGGCCGGTGCGTCGCCGAGCACATCGATCGGATTGCCGTGCGACCAACAGATCGGGAGCAGTTGATTCAACTGTGAGATTGTTTCGTCGCTGAGGGGCGCCAGCTCGCCGTCGTTGGCAATCAGGGCGTCCGTGGTCATTACACCGGGACCGCCGGCGTTGGTGATGATCGCCAGCCGGGCGCCCTTGGGAGGCTGTTGGCGCGCCAGAAGCTCCGCGCAGTCGAACATGTCCTCGATTTGGAAAATGCGTTCGATGCCCGCTCGTTGAAAAGCCGCCTCGTAGACTGCATCCACGCCGGCCATCGCGCCGGTATGCGATGCCGCGGCCTGAGCCGACGCGGCGAAGCGGCCGGCCTTGAACGCGACGATGGGCTTTGTGCGTGCAAACGCACGGGCCGCGGACATGAACTCCCGGGCCTCGCTGATCGATTCGATGTAGAGGATGATCGAACGCGTTTCGGTGGCCGAGCCGAAGTAGTCGATCAGGTCGCCCATGCTCACGTCAAGCATGTTGCCGACGGAGACGAAATAGGAGAAGCCGATGCCTTCGTCGAGAGCCCAGTCGAGGACGGAGGCGCAAAGGGCGCCGGACTGGGAAATGAAACCGATGTGACCCTTGCCGGGCGTGGCGGCGGCGAAGCTGGCGTTCAGGTTGATGCCGGGCACGATGAGCCCGAGGCAGTTGGGCCCGAGGATCCGCATGCCCTCGAACTTGCGTTGCTCGTCTCGGACGAGTTGTTCGAGCTTCCGCCCCTCGTCGCCGATCTCGCGGAAGCCGGCGGATATGATGACAACGCCGCGCGTGCCCGCTTCGCCGCATTGCCGCACGAGGACCGGGACAGACGCAGCCGGTGTGCAGATGACGGCCAGGTCGGGTGCGTGCGGCAAGCTCCCGACGTCTTTGTACGCCTGGATACCCTGCACCGACTCGCGCTTCGGGTTGACCGGGTAGACAACGCCGCGGAAGCCGGAGCCGACCAGATTGCGAAGGACCATGTAACCGACGCTAGAAGGAGCGTCGCTGGCCCCGATGACGGCTACGCGATGCGGCTCGAAGATTTTGTCCAGGTTGCGAATGCTCACGCTGGGCTCCTCTGCTAAACGACAGCCGCCGTTGCCAAAAAGATCGCTCGTTGATCGAGCGGCCATATAGTATACGTCAGAGCCCCCCGCCAGTCACCGGCTCGATGGAAGAGAGACCGAGGCCAGGGGGGCGTTTCGGGCGTGTCCCGGCGGGCGAAAAACGACGGTCGCGGGGGTTAGCGGTCGCGATCGACCGCCGTTTCACGCAGCACCCTGCGGCAGCCGGCCATCACCGTTTCCTCGACGCTTTCATGAAGAGGTCCGGGCAGGCCGAAATAGACGGTGCTCAGCACCGGTTCGTAGCCGCCTTCCCGCAGCATGCGAGCGGTGGGTACGTAGCACATGACGTCATTGCTGTAGCCGGCCACGACGAGGTTTTCCCCCGGATTCTCGCGTTTCAGCCGCAACGCGTACTCGACGACGACCTCCCCACCAATCGCGACCAGCGTCCATTGACGGCCGAGGCGAACCGCCTGCACCGGACAATCGATCTGCTGCGTAGGCCGGCCGGCGTCGATCGCTTTGAGCATCCGCTCGGCTCGCCTCTTGTGGAAGCGGTCGCCGTTTTGGGCCTCCTGGACGAACGTCTCGCGGCTTTGCGGAGCAAACTTCAGCTTCACGACCTCGCGCGCGGTGCGGATGGGTGGATTGACTCGCTGCATCTCGCCGGACAATACGTGGCGGACTTCGGTGGCCAGGGTGCTCCCGTGCGTCTTGGCCAGGTCAATGGCGCCACGGGGACTGGCGTTCTGGTCGCCGCCGCAAAGCTCGATGAACATGGCGGTGACGCCTGGCATGGACTTTTCAATCTCTGCTTGGGCGAAGCCGGCGTAGTCCCCATTGAGTCGGTAGCAATTGCTCAGAAGGGTCGAGTTATGGCAGGCGTAGCCGAACAAGACCGCTCGGAGCTTTCCGCCCGGCGAGGCAATCTTGAGGACGGGCACATCGTGGTCAACCGGGCCATCGCGATTCACGCCGATGACGACACCGTGCGGCGTTGACTGGCGGCGATTCACGGCGAAACCCGCCGTGCCATGGGCGACGGACATTTCAGCCGGAGCAAGATCGGCAAACGCCGCCTCGGCCACGGCAACTAGCTTGTCAACCAGTTGGCGCGTGTACTGCCCCACACGGTCCTGCGGTTTGGAATCGGCGGCGAGCATGACCGGCGCGGCTCCCACTTCGGGACCGCAATGGGTGTGAGAGGCGTTGACGAGCAATTGCGACCGCTCGATGCCGTGGCTCTTCTTGAGGCGTGCGGCAACCTGGTCGACGATGTTTCTACGCAAGGCGATGAGATCGGCCGTAATGATGAGCACGCGTCCGCCGCGGCCGTCCTCGATGGCCAACGATTTGGCCCAAAGGTCATGGATGACGCCTTCGCTCTCGTGGGTTCGGGCTGCAAAGCCAGCCATCGGCATTGGCGTCTCGGGCGTGATGATGATGCGACCGACTCCGACCCGATAGTCGGCCGCATGGCCGACCGCCGACAGGCAACCAAACCATATTGCAAGGGCAAGGAGGTTCTTCACGGGCGACTCCTTTCTGAGCGAAAAAAAGCAGGACGGGCTTGGCCGCCCGTCCTGCTTTCATCACAAAGGATTTCAGCGTGAGTTGTCAGCGGGAAGCCCCGAGCGCCTCTTGCCGGGCCTTGACCGCGTTCTCAAGGGTTACGTAATCGGCGGTGATGGCCAGCACTTCGTCGAGATAGTAGTCCCGTTCGATGCCCGCGTTGTTCAGCCCACTGTGCTTCTCCAGCACGTGTTCCTCTTCTTTGTCGGCGTTCAGCTCCGCGCGTTCTTTGACGAACTGCTCCTCGTTCAGCGTCTGGTACTTCTTGGCCTTATATTCCTTGTACCGGGCGATGTTCCGGAGCGTCTTCTGAAACTTCTCGGACGCCATCACTCGCTGTTGCGAGAGCTTGCGAAGCTGATCGCAGACGCCCGGATCGACGTCGTCGAATCGCTGGAAGCGGGCGGGATCGATTTTGTCGAAGGCCAGGGCATAATCGAGGTCGGCCTCGCCGATGCCTTCCAGATGCGTAGTCAGCGACGGGAGTTCAATATCGGCCAGCACGCCCCGCTTCTGCGTGCTATCGCCATCAGGGCGATAGAACTTCTGCGTGGTGATCTTCAGCGCGCCGAGCGACGGCCCATTGAAAACCCCGAGCAACAGGGAACCCACGTCCTTGAGTTCCTGGACGGTCCCCTTGCCGTGGGTCGCGTGATCGCCGATGATCAGCCCGCGACCGTAGTCCTGGATAGCGCCGGCAAGAATCTCGCTCGCGCTGGCGCTGAACTTGCTAATCATGACGACCAGCGGTCCCGACCAGGCGATGTCCGAGTCGGGATCGTAGTAAGGCTTGACGAAGCCATCGGCGTCCTTGACCTGGACGACAGGCCCATCTTTGATGAACAGGCCGGTAAGGCTGATGGCCTCGTTCAAAGCGCCTCCACCGTTTTCGCGGAGATCAAGTGCGACGGCGTCGACGCCGCGGCGATTGAAGTCGTCGAGAATGACGCGAACGTCCCGGGTGGTGCTGCGGAAGTCGGCAACGTGGTTCCGCTCGCCAGCCATGTCGCGATAGAAGCTCGGGAGTTTGATCACGCCGATGCGGTAGGGCGCCCCGTCGGGTCGCCGGCCGACGTCGAAGACCTTGCCTTGGGCCTCGCTGTCTTTCAATTCGATCTTCTCGCGAGCGATCCTGTAGATTTGTCGCTTGCCGCTGGCCGGAATCACTTCCAGCCGGACGAAGGTGGCCGGCTTGCCGCGAATAAGCTTGACGACGTCGCCGATTTTCATATCGACGATGTCGGCCATTTCGCCATCGTCGCCCTGGCCAACGGCGACGATCTTGTCTTCGAGTTTCAGCCGTCCGTCCTTGTCAGCCGCCCCGCCGGGAATGATCTTCTTCACGACGGTATAGCCATCCTCGCTCATGAGCGAGGCCCCGATTCCTTCGAGGTTCAGGCCCATCGCGATTTCGAAATTCTTCTGCGTGTCCGGCGACATGTAGTCGGTGTGCGGGTCGAATGCCGTTGTGAAGGCATTCAGGTACAGTTCCAGCAGTTCGTCGCTGCTCATCTGGTGCATTCGGCGGGCATAGCTATGATAGCGGCGCGTGAGTTTGTCGCGGGCTTCCTTGCCTTCCTTCTTCTCCGCCTTTTCCGAGGTCTTCAGAACGAGCAGGTCATACTTGATCCGCTGACGCCAACGGTCCTGCGCCTCCGCGGGCGTGCGCGGGTAAACGGCTAGCTTACTGTCTTTGACCATCTGCTCGTAGGTCGTGAAATCCAACGGGCTGGCCAACAGGGCGTCGACCGTCCGCACACGCTCGTCCACGCGCTGCAGCAGCGTGTGGAAGACCTGGTAGGCAAAGCGGATATCGCCACGGCGAATGGACTCGCAGAGAACGTCCTTCTGGCGAGTGAATTCGTCGACGTCCGACTGGTAGAAATAGACCTTCATCGGGTCCAACTCTTTCAGGAACGTTGTCAGACACCGCTCGGAGATCTCTTTGTCCAGCGGATGGCGAGAGACGTGTTCGCGATTGACCAAGGTCGCAACGGCAAGCGTAATTTGACGGTCGCTCGAACCGGGGGCGGTCGGATCGGCCCAGGCTGCCGGGCACAAGGCGGCAACCAAGGCGACAATGAGTAAGCAGCAAAAAGTTTGCGGACGAGAGGGGCGCGCAGCTCGGTAGATCATCGAGACTTCCTCGGAAGTGGGGCAAAACAGGACAGTCAGTATGGTACTGCCTTCCAGGGCCAGAGACAAGGTCGAAGAATAGGCCCTTCAAGTAGTTGCCAATCGTGATGGCGACCTTGCTTGGCGCGAAAAAAAACGGCCCTCGGGGAAATGCCCGAGGGCCGCTTGGCCGGTTAATTCACGGCGTGTCAGAGCTCAGATCACCTTGACGTTCTCGGCGCGGGGACCCTTGGGCCCACGGCCTTCGCTGAACTCGACGCGCTGACCTTCGCGGAGCTCCTCAATCGTCACGCCATCCAGAGCGGAGTGGTGGAAGAACAGCTCTCCACGCTCGCCCTCGATGAAACCAAAACCCTTGTCCATGATCAACTTCTTGATCGTACCTTGCGGCATGACTGCCATCTCCTCAAAACAACAGAAAAAACAACCACTTGGGCCGCGGCGACCGTTTGCTTTCCCCCTTCCGCATACGGCAACCCGGCTAAACAACGAAGAGGGGAGCAAATCAACCGCAATCGAAGAGCCGCATTGACCGCTGCTACAGCGAAACGCGTGTGACCGATCAAGGTCCTCGGAAGGAGCTGAGGACTTTGTCTCCGCCACCCCACTCTTGCCTGGATTATACTGCGTCAAGTCCGCGTAAGGGAAGAGGGGCCGGCCAAGTTTTTTCTCGCCACCCCCCGCCTAGGCCGCCGCTCAGTTCCATAGCGACTCGGCAAGCCCAACGGCCGGCGGCACAAAGATGACCAGCGGCAACCACGCTGCCAACGCCGGACTGAGGAACCACGAGAGCGAGCCGATGTACTGGGAGCCGATCACCACCAGCGTGAATGCCGTGGTCACGCCCATCGACATGCCCATGGCAATAAACACATTGCGGCTTTCGCGACTGACCACCAAAGGCAGGCCCAGGAAAAGAAGCGTAACATCCAGCAGCGGTTGGAGAAAGCGAGCGTGGATCGCGACGCGAATGCTTGCACCGTAATACAGACTGGGATTTCGAAGACCGCGGATAAGCTCGGGCGTCGAAGACAACTGCCCCAGGCTGTTAGCCCGGGTCAATTGGTCAAACTCGACGTCGCTAACCAGAAAGCATTGGCCGGGACGCAGCCAGCCCGGCGCGCCCTGCGGCGTGATTAGCACCGGCCGGTCGTCGAGCAAAAGGGAGGCGCGCGTGTCCAGGTTCTTCGGTTCACGAACACCGTCGAGCAAGTAGCCTGAGGGACGGCTCCCTTCCGCGGGCTTCCAATAGGCGTTTTCAGCAGTCAGCTCTCGGCCGTACTGCTGCAAGGTGGCTGGCAGCCGAAAGTCCGGTTCCTCGATTCGCTGCTGGTCGGCGAATGTGTGTTTGCCGCGAAGCAGCACGTCGGTCCGATTATCGCACCGTTGTACCAGCGATTGCGCCTGGTCGCCCAAGGGGTCTTGCGATCGCCGGGCAATCTCCTGGCGGTGTTGGGGAATGAGCGTCTCGCGATTGATGGCTGCCAAAATACTGATAACAGTCACTGCGACGATAATCGGCAGCAAGGCGCGAATTCGCGTCACACCAGCCGCCATGAGGGCCGTCATCTCGTTGTGCCGCTGAATCCACGCGACGGTAAACATGGCCGAGACCAGGGCCAACAGCGAACTTGTGCTGTCGAAAAAGCCGATCGCCTTGTACCCATAAAAGCGGGCGACGAACGGCAGCAGGCCCCCGGCCTTCTCTCCGCACTTGCTGAACTCATCGAGGTTGGTCGTCAGGTCCAGCACGACGTACAGACCCATGAGGGTCGCAAAGCAGATGATGAAAGTCTGCGCGAACTTCCTCAGCAGGTATCGGTCGATGATGGTCATGGCGGCAGCATAGGCGGACGAGGCCAACTGGGTCAATATGAATCGCCACGCGGACGCGTGCTATGAGTTAGAAATAGACGCCATTGCTGGTGGACCGGCGATGCATCTGCCGCCCTCGTCTGAAAATGACTGGGCGGGCGCCGTCGGGCTGCCTTGGTTGACGCTGGCCGTTTGTCGCTGGAGTCACGTTTCGCAACCTGATATGATGCCTTGCATGAGCGACTCGGTGGGCAGCTACTGGGCGGGAATCGGCAGCCTGTGGACGGCTGGCTGTAGCCTCTTGTTTCCTCCGCAGTGCCTGTATTGCGGGGGCGAGTTGCGCGAGCAAGTTGCCGATGGCGGGAAATCGCCGTTTTGCGGCGCCTGCCTGGCCGGGTTCGGGGCCTTGGATTGGCACGCTTGCCCGCGCTGCGGCCACGAATTGCCCCAAGATGGTGGCTCCGACGCGGATGGTTGTTCCAACTGCAAGGGAAGGCGTCTGCGTTTTGACACCGTTGTCGCCCTCGGTCGGTACCATGGCGGGTTGCGGGAGGGCGTTCTGCGCATGAAGCGACCGGCGCACGACGCCCTATCACTGGGCCTGGGACGGCTCTTGGCCGAACGCCGCCGAGAACACTTAGCCGCATTCCACGCCGACCTGATCGTGCCGGTGCCGATGTTCTGGCGGCGTCATCTCGGTCGCGGAAAGAACAGCCCCGAAGTGCTGGCCGGATGCCTGGCGAACTCGCTGCGAATTCCGATGCGCCGCAGCCTGCTCGTACGGTGCAGGAACACCTTGCCGCAGTCAGGGCTGGCGCCGTCGCGGCGACTGACGAACGTCCGAGGCGCGTTTCGCGTGCGTCGGCCGGCCGCCGTTCGAAACGCCCGGGTGCTGTTGGTCGACGACGTGCTGACTACTGGTGCGACCTGCAACGAAGCTGCGAAAATGCTCAAACAGGCGGGCGCTACGGCCGTAGCCGTGGCGGTGGTGGCAAGAGCGTGAGACGCGCGGCCTTGTTTCCCCAACGGAAATCGGCAGAATACCAACTATGAGCGACAACGTGCAAGGACGACCGACACGAGGGCAGCCGGTTTCTCGACCCTTCCGCCGAGCCGTGCTGCGAGGGCTCGCCGTGCTCTGCCCCCCGCTGCTGACGGTGTTGATTCTGGTTTGGGCGATCAACACGACGAAGAGCTATTTCCTCGAGCCGGTCACCGGCTGGGCCCGACAGGCGATTGTCTGGGGAATCAAGGACACCAGAGAGGGCCTGCGACTGGACTCGCCAGCCGGGCGAACGGCAACGGTCGATGGTCGGCAATATCACCAGCTCGATAACGGCACGTTTATTCCGGAGGAGGTTTTTCAGGTTGTCGAGAGAAAGTCGGAAGAGCCCCTGCCGACCAGCGGCGACGGCTTCTACCGCCGCTATGTCGACTTGAGATACCTGCGGCCGTATTACACCATTCCCTTTTTCCTGTCCGTATTCATTCTATTCTTGTACTTCCTGGGCAAGTTCATGGCCGCCGGGATTGGCGGTTTCTTCACGGATCTGTTCGAGCGGTTCGTTGCTAGGGTGCCAGGGGTGCGAGCGGTCTATTCCTCGATCAAGCAGGTCACCGACTTTCTTTTCGGTCGGCAAGATGTCCGGTTCACGCACATTGTGGCGGTCGAGTTTCCACGCAAGGGAATCTGGTCCATGGGGTTTGTGACCAGCGAACACTTTGCGACAATCGCCGATGCGGCGGGCGAACCGGTATTCACCGTGTTGATCCCATACTCGCCGATTCCGCATAGCGGCTGCACCATTACCGTGCGGCGCGCGGATTGCATTGAGCTGGACATCACATTCGACCAGGCATGCCAGTTCATTTTCAGTTGCGGGGTCGTCGTGCCGCCGGAGCAAGCGGGGTTGCTGCAGAAAGCCGAGCGAACCGACGTCAAGCAAGACGCGGAAGACGATCCACATAGTTCGGCTGGCGTCCGATGAGCCTTCCAAACACGCTCCCCTGTCAAGAAGACGCTCCTTTGCCGTCATGACGATTCGGATTGGAACTCGTGCGAGCGCGTTGGCCCGGTGGCAAGCCGAATGGGTCGCCGCGCAACTGCGCCAGCGCGGGAACGAAGTCGAGTTGGTGTTGATCACCACCGCGGGAGATCGCAAACGAGGTCCGATCGAGGAGACCGAGGGACGAGGACTCTTCACCAAAGAGATCCAGCTTGCCTTGCTTGATGGCCGCGCCGATCTGGCGGTCCACAGCATGAAGGACTTGCCAACGGCGCCCGCCCAGGGTTTGCTGTTGGCGGCTGTGCCAGAGCGGGGGCCGGCGGGCGATGCGCTGGTGGCGAATAGTGCGAAGTCGCTGGAGACGTTGCCCCAGGGCACGACCGTTGGCACCGGGAGCATACGGCGGAGCGCGCAACTTCGACACTTTCGGCCCGATCTCCAGGTGAAGGCTATCCGCGGCAACGTCGATACCCGGGTTCGGAAACTTCGGGAGGGCGGCTACGATGCGTTGCTCCTGGCCGAGGCTGGCCTGCGGCGGCTCGGCCTTGCCAACGAAATTGCCCAGACCGTGCCGCTCGACGTTATGCTTCCCGCGCCAGGGCAAGGGGCGATGGCCATCGAGACGCGCGCCGACGACGCTCGCAGCCGTGAATCGGTCCGTCCGCTCGATCATCCGGCAACCCACGCCGCCGTCCGGGCGGAGCGGGCTATGCTGACCGCTCTGGAGGGAGGCTGCTTGGCGCCGGTCGCCGCCCTAGGCCGGGTCGACGGGGGCCGGCTAACGCTTAGGGGACGCGTTATCGGCCACGACGGCGTCGAATTGCTCGAAGCGTGCCAAGAGGCTCCCGTCGCCGACGCCGAGTTGCTTGGGCGACTCGTCGCTCAAACGCTGTTGGCCCAGGGCGCCGGCGAACTCATTCAGGCCGCACGGGACCTCACTTAGGCGGCCGTCAGCCGAGCGAGACGGGTCCCAACGCCGGCGTCACTCGTTTCCTCACGCATAGACGACCGACTTGGTCGCATCTCGGGAAACATGCGGCCGCAGGCTAGAAGCCGTACTTCACGACAAACTCGCAGCGAACGGCATCGCCAGGCAATTGGCCGAGGTAGAGCGTTCGCCAGGAGCTGACCTCCGCGCCTACCACGATCGTCTTGGTCACATCGTAGCACAGGTTGCCGAAGTAGAACTGGTTGTACGTCCGGGCGCTGGCCACGTGCATGTCGTTGTCGTTTGGATCGTCGATGAAGTAGCCGAAATGGCTGTGTAGTGTCGGGGTCCACTTGTACCAGAACTCGAACCAACCGCCTTGGTCGCGGATCGTGTTGCGACCTACGGGATCGATGCCTTGGCCGATGCCGCCAAAGAAGGCGTCGAGGTTGTCGCCGACATACAGTTCGGCTTGAACGCCAAATCGCTCGGTGATCGGCACGCGAATGTCGATGTTGCCCGACCACGTGCGTCGGTGCTCGTCTTGCGGCCCGCCGGTGACATCGAACTCCTCCTCGCCAATGTGCCCGGACACGCCGACCGTGATCGGCTGGCACTCAGGCTTTCGTTCGCCGATGGTCCACGCCACGCGGCCTTCGACGATCGGCCACTGCGGGTTCTCCGGTCGTATGGACGTTGTTGAGTCGCAAAAGATGTTTTGGTTGGCCGAGAGCTGGGTAGTTATCAGAGAGGTGTCCGAGATGGCGAAGTACCGTTCGCCGCGGAGTTGCGCGCGGCGGTAGCCAATGTTGCCTGCATCCCAGCCGATCGAGTACATCAACATGCACGGGTTGAGCGGGTTGATCACATCCCATGTCTGGCCTGCGAGGAGACGGAAGTCGTCGTTCCTGACCTCGGCATAAGCATGGCGAAGCAAGACGCTCGCCTTGTTCTCGGTCGACAAGAGGCTTTGCTGGAAGTCGACCTCGACTTTGCCGCCGCTCTGGGCGCCGCCAAGACAGGGAATTCTTGGCCCGATTACGTCTGTGCCTACGCGCGTGTTGCGGGCATCCACGATGAACTCACTTTCCGGACCGGTGTTTGCGGAAAGCGCGTACAACGTGTAGGAGCCGGGATAGGTGCGCTCCGTCGAGTCGACAATGTTCCCCCAGAGGCATCCATAGGGAACGATGGCGAAGTCACCTTTCTTCCAAGCGAACTTCTTGATCTCGGCATCCACCTCCGCCATGGTGGGCGACGGAGTGGCCGGAGCCGCTTGCGTGGCGTCGACCGGTGGCAGCCGGACCGGTTGCTCCCGGAGTCGTTCGACCTCAGCGCGTAGCGACTGGGTCTCGCCCTCGAGCTGTCGCACTCGGTTTGAGACGTCATCCGCTGGATTCGTTGCCGGCGGAACCGGCATCTGGGCCGACGCCGGTGCGGCGCAGCATAGCCATAGCGCCGCTATAAGCGGTAAACGCCTCGTCATCGTCACCCCCCCAACCTTCGTTCTGTGCGACAACGTCCGCTATCTCGCTAAATCCGGTATCGTCCGAAAGAGGCTTAGTCTTGATAAATCCCGCAAAACAGGAGGTGTCGTGGATCGCAGCGCAGGTGACCTATACTTCACTGGCCATCTTTGACGCACGCCGCTATGTCTGAGCAGCATCAAATCTATCAGCACTGGTCCGCCGCCGGCCTTTGGCACCGGCTTGCCGACGCGACGTGCATTGTGCTGGGGCTGCTGATCTCCATCCATCGAGGGCTTGTCGCCAGTACCGACCGATACGTGATTGTCGCCGCCCTGGCGACGATCGTCTTCTATCTACTGGCAGAGATGGCGCAGATGTATCGGAGCTGGCGCGGCGTATCGCTGCACCGCGAGGCATTGGGGGCGTTGGCATGCTGGTCGTTTACCTTGATGACGCTGCTGGCGCTCGGCTTCCTCACCAAACACACGGCTCAGTTTTCCCGCATTTCGACGGTCACTTGGTTTGTGGTTACGCCCGCGTTGATGATCGCCAGCCGCATCGCCACCCGAGCGGCCCAGCGGACGTTGCTTGCCTGGGGATACAACACGCGGACGTTCGCCATCGTCGGAGTCAATCCTCTGGGGTTCCAACTGGCCAGAAACATCAAGGAATCGCCCGAGATGGGGCTGGTGCTGACCGGCTTCTTCGACGATCGGCCGTCGCAGCGAAATCCCCAGATACCGCCGGACCTGGGACGCCACGTCGGAACGATTCAGGATCTGGTCGACCGAGCCAAAGCCGGAGAAATCGACCGCGTCTATATCGTGTTTCCGATGAGGGCCGAAGCGCGCATCCGAGGCGTTCTGAAACAGTTGGCCGATACGACGGCCTCGGTCTATATCGTGCCCGATTTCTTCGTCTTCGAATTGCTCCACTCGCGCTGGACGGATGTGCTCGGACTGCCGGTGGTTAGCGTGTTCGACACGCCGCTGTACGGCGTTGATGGTCTTGTGAAGCGCGCCTGCGATATTGTGTTTGGCGGGGCACTGCTGCTGGCCGCTGCGCTGCCGATGGCCGCGATCGCCGCGGGCGTTAAGCTCACGTCGCCCGGCCCGGCGTTCTTCCGGCAGCGGCGGTACGGACTCGATGGCCGCGAGATTCGGGTTTGGAAGTTCCGCACGATGACCGTCTGCGAGGACGGTCCGAAGGCGGTGCAGGCAGTCAAAAACGATCCTCGCGTCACTCGCTTTGGCGGCATCCTCCGCCGAACATCGCTCGACGAGCTGCCGCAATTGTTCAATGTCCTCGACGGAAGCATGTCGCTGGTGGGGCCGCGGCCGCATCCGCACGCTCTCAACGAGGAGTTCCGCACGCAGATCGGCGGCTACATGTTGCGGCACAAGGTGAAGCCGGGTATCACCGGCCTCGCTCAGGTGAACGGCTGGCGAGGCGAGACCGACGCGCCCGAGAAAATGAGGAAGCGGATCGAATTCGACCACCGGTACATTCGCGAGTGGTCGCTGCTGCTCGACCTGCAGATACTGGCGAAAACGGCGCTGGTGGTGATTTCCAGAAAAAACGCATACTAAGGTTCGCCGGCAATGTTTCCCACCGAAAGTCTGTTGCAGCCGACGCTCGCACCCGTGCCAGTCGCGCTGCCGCCGGTCAGCACCGCCCCAACGCCGGCGACCGAGACAATCGGTGTTCTGCACGTCATCAACGGCGAGCATTATGCAGGCGCCGAACGCGTGCAGGATCTGCTGGCCAAGAGACTGCCGGAGTTCGGGTTCCAACCGGGCTTTGCGTGTGTGAAGCCGGACGTCTTCGAAGCGATGCGGGAGTCGCAAGACGCGCCGCTCTGGAACCTGCCGATGTGGGGCAAGTTCGATCTGCGCATCGGCTGGAAGGTGGCCGACGTCGTGCGCCAACACGGCTATCGTCTGCTGCACGCCCACACGGTGCGAACGGCGATGATCGGCGGCATTGCAGCCGCGGCGGCGGGCGTGCCGCTGGTCTATCACGCCCATAGCCCGACGGTTCGAAACAACACCGGCGGTTGGCAGGATCGTATGAAGGCCGTTGTCGAGCGGCTTTGCCTGCGTCGCGTCGCCCATGTAATCGCTGTCTCGGAGGCGATGGCGGAGTATGTCGCCGCTGCGGGGTTCGATCGCAGCCGCATTACGGTAGTGTCAAACGGAGTGCCGCGACTCGCTTCGTTGCCGCCCAAGCCGCGACCGACGAGCTGTTGGACGCTTGGGACCGTAGCGCTCTTCCGTCCACGAAAAGGGATCGAGGTGCTTCTCGAGGCTTTGGCGATTCTCCGTCAGCACGGGTTGCCAGTGCGGCTTCGCGCGGTCGGCGGATTCGAGTCGCACCGCTACGAAGCAGAGTTGGCGGCACGAATCCGGGAATTGGAGCTGAGTCGGCACGTTGCCTGGACCGGCTTCACCCGCGACGTAACAGCCGAACTGCAGCGGATGGATCTCCTGGTGCTCCCGAGTCTGTTTGGCGAGGGACTGCCCATGGTCGTGCTCGAGGCGATGGCCTCTGGCGTGCCGGTCGTTGCCACCCGCGTGGACGGGGTGCCCGAGGCCATTCGGAATGGTTGCGACGGTGTGCTCACTAGCCCGGGTGACGCCAAGCAGTTGGCCCAAGGAATCGCCGATGTCATCCGAGGGCGTTACGACTGGTCGGCGATGCGCACAAGCGCCTGGTCGCGGCAGGGGAGACTGTTCTCCGATCGCAGCATGGCGGCAGGCGCGGCCGCGGTGTATAATCAGCTTCTCGCCGCCGAGTATCCCGGTCGATAGACAGTAGTTGGGACGCGCACCGCCAGGGACGCAATTAGTCCCCCACCGCCCAGACGTCGGCCTCTGCCTCTGAGCTCCTGAAGGACGCCTCGATGGAGAAATCGTTAGATCGCAAGCTTGCCCGCATTTTGGCTAATCCTTCCTGCCGCGACTTCATCCTGGCCGACGCCAAGGACGCGGATATGGCCCACGGTTTGGCGGCGCCCGGTCGCAGCCCCGAGAGTCACAACGGCGAAGCCCAATTCCGCACCCTGGCGGAGTACCGGCAGCAGATGCGGGACATCGTCGCACAAGGGCTCGTCGACATCATGTTGATGAGCGCCAGTTCGAACGAGGTGCTGACGATCAACGAACGGCTGTTCGATAACAACGCCATTACCCCGGCCGTTCGCGCCAACGACACGACCGACATTTGGTTGGCCACCGGCAGTGGGCGATACGCGCAACAGCCATCGCAGCCGTTCCGCACGGCCACGATCGACCATATTCAGTGTGGCAAGGCCGAATGCTCGCCCAACGAGCGGCGGCTCGGGGCCGACTTGGGCCTCTATTCTGTAACGTTCAACAACGACGTGGCATTGGACTTGCCGACCCTCGAAGCGTACAACGCGTTTCGTATTGAGGCCGAACGCAAGGGCTTCCGCCACTTCCTCGAAGTATTCGATCCCAACGCGGCCGAGCATCCGCCAGCCGACCTCGGCCGTTTCATCAACGATCACATCGTCCGCACGCTGGCGGGCGTCACCGGTCGTGGGCGGCCGGTGTTTCTGAAGATCGCCTACCATGGCCCCGCGGCAATGGAGGCCCTCGCCCGCTACGACCGCTCGCTGGTCGTCGGCATCCTCGGCGGCTCGGCCGGCACCACCTTCGACGCCTTCCACATGCTTTGGGAGGCGAAGAAGTACGGCGCTCGCGTCGCCCTCTACGGTCGCAAGATCAACAACGCCGAGCACCAATTGAGCTTTATCGAGCTGCTCCGTGCAGTGGCCGACGACCAGATCGAGCCGGTCGACGCGGTCAAGGCGTACCACGGCGTACTCCAGCGGCTTGGCGTTCGTCCCCATCGCAGTCTGGAAGACGACCTGCAGCAAACCGAGACGGCCTCCAGCTATAGCGGCAAGAGTTCGGTCGTCAAAGGTCGCCCGGCGTCAAAGTCTCCGAAATCCAGACAGCCCGCCACGGCCAAGGCGCCGGCTGACGCGCCCGACTTCGCCAAGATGAGCCAGGCGGAAAAGGTCCAGTGGAATCTCGACCGCTGGAAACGCATCGTCGGCTAGTCGCGGGCGTCGTACCGTCCTCCTGAGCGCGGCGAAGGATCTAGTCGTTCGAGCCGCCGAATGGTTGCTGACGGGTAGAAGTACCGGAATCCGAGACCTCGCCGCTTCGGCCCTCTAGCCGGTGGCAAGGCGTGGGGCGTTCAACCGCTGATAAGACCGTCGGTACTCATCTTGACGGTTGTGCGAGAAGCGACGAATTCTTGCGTGGTTTCGCTCGCGTAAGTCGCACCGCCCCGGGGCCGCAGAATGGTTGCCGACGGGTAAAAGTGCCGAAGTCTAAGACGAAGCCCTGCAATGCCATTGTGGTGCAGGCGTCCCGCCCACAAGGAGACGTCGGCGTTCCTTGCCAGACGAAGGCAGGCGGGACGCCTGCACCACAAGGTTCCGGCCATGCTTGAAAACCGCAACCTGAAAACCGATCTGCTGGCGCTTGCGCTGCTGGCGGGAGTGATATTTCTTGCGGCTGCGCTGCTAAGCTACGATCCGGCCGATCCGCCCAGCAAACTGGTTTTTCCCCCGCACACGCAGCCGACAAACATGTGTGGCTATTGGGGGGCGATTGGCAGCCGGCTACTGTTCGAGGCGCTCGGCGTCGGCGCCTATTATCTCTTGATCTCGCTCGGCGCGTTCGACGCGGTGCTGCTCATCCGCCACGAGATCAACCAGTTCCGCCTGCGGTGCTGCGGCTGGGCGCTGTCGCTCGTAGGCGTTACGGCGCTGGCGGCCATGGCGGCGCCAAGGTTGTCCCCCGGCCCGGTAATCGGCTCGGGCGGCTACCTGGGCGCGACCATCAAGACGTTGCTACAAACGCAATTCGCCAGTGTCGGCGCGTACATTCTGGCCGTAAGCATGCTGTTCGGCGGATTGTTGCTGGCTACCGACTACGCAATCGTGCGGCTGTTGGCTTGCATTATCGAGCGAGCGACGCGCGGCTTCGGACGCGGCGTCGCTCAGGTTGGCACCGCCTACGCCCAACGGCTGAACAATCGCCGGTCCGATCTGGACGACTTCGATACCGAGTTGTCGAGTGATGGACCCGCGGTCCACATGTCCGGCCGCCCGGTTGTCGAGCAGCAGGCTCAAGCGGAGCAAGCTCACGGGGAGGCGAAAGATAAGGAAGAGGAAAAGCCGAGCGAGGACCAAAAAGAATCCTCGGCCGACAGTGGCAAGTCGCTTGGCTCGAAGGTGGGCATCAGCCGGCCAAAGTCGAAGAAGAAGGAGCCGGTGCTCGAAGAGATGAACGAGTCGGACTTGGGCGGCAACACGTCCGGCTTCGAACTGCCAAGCTTGGATTTGCTCCTCGAAAGCGAGACGTTCAGCTTCGAGGCCCAAGAAAAAGAGGTTCGGCGGAAGGCAAAGATCCTGGAGAAGACGTTCGCCGATTTTGGCTTCAACATCCGCGTGGTCGAGATTCAGACCGGCCCGGTGATCGCCCAGTTCGAGGTCGAATTGGAGGCCGGCTTGCGGCTTAGCAAGATTACCAGCTTGGCCGATGACTTGGCCATTGCGCTGCGGGTGCCGAGCGTGCGAATCGTGGCCCCCCTCCCCGGTAAGAACACCGTCGGCATCGAAGTGCCCAATAGCGATCGGCAGATCGTCCGCCTGCGCGAGGTCATGGAAGAGGCCAACGGCAAGGCCCAGAAGATGCGGATCCCGATCTACTTGGGCAAGGACGTCGCCGGGGCCCCATTGCTCGTCGATCTCACCAGCTTGCCCCACTTGCTGATCGCCGGACGCACAGGCACGGGCAAGAGCGTCTGCTTGAACTCCATTATCGTCTCGATGCTCATGACGCGGCGGCCGGACGAAGTCCGCATGTTGATGATCGACCCGAAGATGGTCGAGCTAAGCCCGTACCGCAGCCTGCCCCATCTCATGCACCCCGTGGTGACCGACATGCGGAAGGCCGAGGCCATCCTCGCCTGGGCCGTCGAAAAAATGGAGGAGCGATACCACCTGCTCGCCCGGGCGGGCGTGCGTCACATCAGCGTCTACAACCAGTTGGGCGAAGAAGAGCTGATGGAGCGCATCAAGCCGGAAGACGACGAGGAACGAAAGCATATCCCCACCCACATGCCCTACATCGTCATCGTGGCCGACGAGTTGGCCGACTTGATGATGACCGCCGCCAAGGAGGTCGAGGGACACGTAATCCGGCTAGCCCAAAAGAGCCGAGCCGTTGGTATCCACCTCGTGCTCGCTACCCAAAAGCCGACTGTCGACGTCATCACCGGTCTGATCAAATCCAACTTGCCCGCCCGAATCGCGTTCCAGGTGGCAAGCCGGACGGATAGCCGCGTAGTGCTCGACGAAATGGGGGCCGACAAGCTGCTGGGCAACGGCGACATGCTCTTCCTCTGGCCGGGCACCAGTACGCTGCTCCGCGGCCAAGGCACGTATCTGAGTGACGAGGAGATTTCGCGAGTCATCGGCGCCGTGGCGACCGAAGAACCGCAGTTCGTCAAGGAATTAGTCCAGCTTAAGGTCGCGGCCCCGGGGAGCGATGGCAAGAAGCTCAGCGATCGCGACGAACTCTACGAGTCGGCCATTGAAGTTGTGATTCGCGAGGGCCGCGGCAGCGTTTCCCTCTTGCAGCGGGCCTTAGGCATCGGATACGGCCGCGCCGCCCGGCTGATTGATTTCATGGCCGAGGACGGCATTGTCGGCGCATACAACGGCTCGCAAGCTCGCGACATCCTCATTACGCTGGAGCAATGGCAGCAAATGACCGGCCAGGCGGAAGGTGATGCTTCAGACGCGAAGCCGGCCAAGCCGAAACGGACAAACAAGATCGTCATCCAGGAACCGAAGGACGACGGCCCGGAGGAAGAAGACGAGGTCGATGACGACGACCCGCCCTGGGATGAGGAAGAGGAGTCCGACGACGAAGACGACGCGGAGGACGATGAAGGGGACCTCGACGACGAAGAAGAGGAAGAGGACGCGGACGACGATCGGGACGCGGACGACGAAGACGATGAACTCCAAGAAGACGTAGGCGACGCCGGCGACGAAGGGGACACCCAGCCACGGCCAAGTTCTCGGCCAACCCACCGACGCTGGAAGGCGGAAAGCGCGTAACAGTTGGGACGCCAGTTTGTGGTCGTCATCACGCGATAGTGGCGGAGCCCTTCCGGCGCGTTTGTCGCGTTGCCCGAGGGCTGCGCCGGCGTCGGGAACAGGCTCGCGGGCGAATTTCCCCCTCGTAAGGTGCGGTGGGGGTCGTTGGGTTGGGGCGAATCCGAGCCGGCCAGAGCATTTTTACGATAGCTTCGCCCTTGCGTGGATACGGACCTCGGCTATATTAAGAGGTTTACTTGGTGGCGCGACTGGCTAGCGTAGCTCAATCGGCAGAGCAGTTGATTTGTAATCAACAGGTTGTGGGTTCAAGTCCCTCCGCTAGCTTCGAGAGGGGGGGGTTTCCCGAGCGGTCAAAGGGGTCAGACTGTAAATCTGATGGCAATGCCTTCGAAGGTTCAAATCCTTCACCCCCCACTCATTTGCATGACGAAGTTCATTATTTAAATGACGAAAGGAAAGTGAACGACGAGGAATCTGTGAGTTCGTCATTCGGATTTCAGATTTCGTCATTTACCCGATGCGGGTGTAGCTCAACGGTAGAGCCGTAGCCTTCCAAGCTACTCACGAGGGTTCGACTCCCTTCACCCGCTTAACGA
>JAJFUI010000125.1 GCA_021372555.1 Planctomycetaceae bacterium
TGATCCGGGCTCTCCGAGCCGCAGGCTTCGATGGTCCCTATTCCGGCGGCAAGCATCCCTTCATGCTCAAGGCCGACGTCACGTTGACCCTGCCAAACGTCCACCATGGCGACATCGGCCGAGAACTGCTTTCACGAATTCTCCGGCAGGCCGGCATTTCGCGGGAGCAGTGGGAAAGACTTGGCTGAGAGCGTCGAGTAAAGCAGAGGCGTGGGCTATCTACTTTTGCTTCACCAGCCGTTCAAACTCCTCTTCCGTAATCACCTTCACGCCTAGTTCTTTGGCCTTAGCCAGCTTGCTGCCGGCCTTTTCGCCGGCTACGAGGTAATCGGTGTTCTTCGAGACGCTGGAGGCCGCGTGGCCGCCGTGGCGGGTGATTAGCTCCTCGATCTCGTCGCGACTGTATTTCTGAAGCGACCCGGTCACCACCAGTGTCTTCCCCTCCAACGCCCGCGGACCGCCGGCTCGCGCGATCGATTCCATCTTCACACCGACATTTTTCAAGTCCTCGATCGTCTCCTGCCCGAACTGGCTGTGCAGGAAGTCGTAAACGCTTCGGGCGATGATTGGGCCAATTTCGGCCGTGTCGCTCAGTTGGTCGACGCTAGCGGCCATCAGAGCGTCGATCGAGCCGAACCGTTCCGCCAGCACGGCGGCCACCCGGGCGCCAACGTGTCGAATCGTCAGCGCGTTCAGCAAGCGAGCCAAGCCGCGATTCTTGCTCGCCTCGATCCCATCGAGCAAATTATCCATCGACCGACGCCCCATCCGCGCCATATTCAGCAGCCGATCTTGCCGCTGCTCCAGCCGATAGAGGTCGCCGCAGTTGTGCACCAACTTGTCATTGACCAGTTGATCAACGAGCTTATCCCCCAGTCCCTCGATGTCCATCGCGTTGCGGCTGGCAAAGTAGCGAATCCGCTCCTTCAGTTGGGCGGGACACTCGACGTTCGGGCAGCGGATGTAGACGCCCCCCTCGTCTTTCACTAGCTTAGTTCCACACTCCGGACACGCAACCGGAAACGGGAACTTCGGCAACTCCTCTTGGCGAAGGTGCTTCTCGACGCGGACGATGTGCGGGATAATCTTGCCGGCCTTCTCCACTACCACCACATCGCCCACGCGCACGTCCTTCCGCTCGATCTCGTCGGCGTTGTGCAGGCTGGCCCGGCTCACCGTGGTGCCGGCCAGTTCGACCGGCTCCAGGTCGGCCACTGGCGTGATCGCCCCCGTTTTGCCTATCTGCACGCGGATGTCGTTCAGCCGAGTCGTCGCTTCGTACTTCTCAAACTTGTAGGCGATGACCCAGCGAGGGCTTTTCGACGTGTAGCCAAGCCGCTCGCGCTGGTCGAAGCGATTGACCTTCAGCACCAGCCCATCGATCTCGAAATCCAACTCGTGCAGCCGCTCGATCAGCTCTTCGCAATGCGCGACCGCTTTTGAAAACGAGGGAAAGCACTCGACGTAGGGCGTGGCCGCCAGCCCGTAGCTTCGCAGTTCCGCCAAAAACTCCATGTGCGTTTTGGCACGCAGCCCGCGGGTATCGCCGGCGCTGTGGCAGAAGAACCGCAGCCGTCGCTCGGCGCAGATCCGTGGGTCAAGTTGACGGATGCTGCCAGCCGTGACGTTTCGCGTGTTGGCAAACGGCGGCTCCCCTTTCTGCTTCTGGGTCTCGTTCAACAGCACCAAGTCGCTGTTGGTCATGTAAATTTCGCCGCGCACTTCCAGCAGCGGCGGAACGCTATCTACCCTCTCCCGAATGGCGAGGGGGCCGGGCGCATTGAGCCGCAGCGGGATGTCTTTGATCGTTCGAACGTTGTGCGTGATGTCGTCGCCGACACGGCCGTTGCCGCGAGTGATGCCGCGCGTCAGCACACCATTCTCGTAGATCAGCGACACGGCCACGCCGTCCACTTTCAATTCGACCACCCACTCGATCTGTTCGCCCGGCAGCAGCTTCGCTACCCGGTCGCCATACTTCTTCAGGTCCTCAAGACTGTAGGTGTTGTCGATCGAAAGCATCGGCACGCGATGCTCCAGCGGACGGAGTCCTTCGACGGGCTGATCACCGATGCGCTGCGTCGGGCTGTCGGCGGTGACCAGTTCCGGATGCTCGGCCTCCAACTTCTCCAGCCTTTTCATCAGCCGGTCATACTCGGTGTCCGAAATCTCCGGCGCCGCCTCGACGTAGTACTTCCGGTCGTGATACCGGATTTCCTCGCGGAGCCGGGCGATTTCAGAAACGGGGTCGGTCGGCATCGCAAGGTCTCCAACAGAACCGTCCGAGTTGCGATTCACGTTCACCCGCTGCATCCGCACGCTGCAACGCACACCTCGCGCATGCCGCGAAGCGGGTGCGGAATCAGGCAAAGGAATCGAAGCGGGCCGGAGCCGGTGTTGCGGAACTGATGCAACTCGTTCGGCTGGACATAAACGGCGATGCCCGGCCGCAGCGGGTGTTCTTGGGTTCCATCCGTGACGACGCCGTTCCCTTCGAGCACATAGACTTCATGCTCGTAGGCGTGGGTGTGCTTCGGCGTGCTGCCGCCCGGCGCCACTTCGAATCGCCGCATCGAGAAGCTCGGCGCGGCGTCGTCCGGCCCAATCAGACAGCACATCCGGCAATCCACCGCGCCGTCGGCCTGAACCGGTGCGGCTTCAAGTTGGTCCGCATGAATCACTTTCATGGCAAAATCTCAGCGTTTCTTCGTCGGCATCGTAGTCAATCTGGCAGGCAGGTGAACGACCTGCCCCACGCGACGCTGTCAGCATTCTATCATGCCGCACCGCGCAGAAAAAACCCCGAGGCAACGACTCCCAGCGCCGTATCGGCCTCCGCCAAGGAAGCCCAAACTGTCGTTGACCTCGAGGTCGTGACCGCCGGACAGCCCTAAGACCGCCGACGACACGCCCCCTCTATAACATGCAACCGTTTTCTGTCAAGTGGTTTGCGAAGGTCGCGACCGCCGCGACTTCGGCCATCCGCGTTGCGAGGTGCAGATCTAACGGTTGAGTGAACTGGCGAAACGCGCGATCACCCCCGCTTCTTGACACCGCCGAAGCAGCGGCCCTAGAATGACGGGCCCCACGAGAAGACTGCTCGTCCCATCACGCCGCGGATGGCGATTGCCTGATATCGCCCCCACCGAATCCACCTCCTTGAAAGGCTTTCAACATGAGCGACCAACTATCGCGACGAGGCTTTGTCAAATCTGTTGGATATAGCAGCGCCGCCGCGGCGGCCTTGACCGGTGTCGGCAGTTCGATCGCCATGGCGGCCGGCGACGACGCGCAGCCGGCCTCCTCGCTGACGGCCGAAAAGATCCGCATCGGCACGCTGGTTCCGGCCGGCGCGCCCGGGGGGCCAGCCAACTACATCCGGCAAATTCTTCCCCGCGGTTTCGAATCGTTCTCGATCACCTTCGGCGGCCAAGTGGGCGATGTCGATCTCAAGCGGATGGCAGCGGAGATCAAGGAAGTGCTCGGCCCCAGCGGCGCGGTCATCTCCAGCATTGGCATCTATGCCAATCCGCTGGTGAACGAGGCCGTCCGCAAGGATTGGCAACGACTGATCGACGCCGCCGGCCTCTTTGGCGCGACGATCGTCACGGGCTTTACGGGCCGGATCGTCGACAAGCCGGTGCCTGAGTCGATCCCGCGATTCGCTGAGGTTTTCGCGCCCCTGGCCAAGCAGGCGGCCGACAAGGGCGTGCGGTTGGCATTCGAGAACTGCGACATGGGCGGCAACTGGCTCCGCGGCGATTGGAACATCGCTCACAACCCCACGGCCTGGGAAATGATGTTCAACGCCGTGCCCGTCGAGAACCTTGGGCTCCAATGGGAGCCCGCCCACCAGATGTGCAACCTGATCGATCCGTTGCCGCAGCTCCGCAAGTACGTCAAGCGGGTTTTCCACCTGCATGGGAAAGACGCTTCGATCCAGTGGGACGTGATTCGCGAGCACGGCATCGGCGGTTCGCACCCGTTCGCTTTTCATCGCACCCCGAGCTTTGGCGACTGCAATTGGACCGACGTCATTTCCGACCTTCGCGCCGGCAACTTCGTCGGCAGCATCGACATCGAGGGTTGGCACGACCCTGTCTACCGCGGCGATTTGGAGATGACTGGCCAGGTGGCCGCGCTGAACTACCTCAAGCGGTGCCGGGGTGGTTCGATCGTTGCCAATCCGAAGTAAGCGTGCCGGACAGACGGCGTCAGCAAACGCAGCACCGAAACATTTGCCGAAGCATCTGCTCGCCCTCAAGCGGCGCCGAACAATTGCGCCGCTTGACGTGCAATCTCCAACTCTTCGTCATTCGGAACGACGAGGATCTGAATGGCCGATTGCCGGGCGTGAACTTCGGCAATGCCATTGCCGCTCACCGACTTGTTCTTATCCGGGTCAAGGTGCATTCCACACCACTCCATGTTTTGGCATAGGGCAGCGCGTAGCTCCGGCACGGTAAGGCCGACGGTGTCTGTGAAAACCAGCATATCAAGCCCTCCGAGCAGGGCTAGAAAAGCGCCGAGGAAGTGCTTGAGGCGGTGAAGATAGACGCGGCACGCCAGTCCCGCGCGAGAAGTAGGATCTTCACGCAAACGGGGCAGCAGGTCGCGGATGTCGCTCGAAAGGCCCGAAAGACCCAACAGCCCGCTGTCTCGGGTGAGCATCCGCTGAAGATCCTTGGGCGTACACTTCAATTGCGAAAGCAGCGCGAGAACGACGCCCGGGTCCAGATCGCCACAGCGAGTGCTCATGACGAGCCCGGCGTAAGTGGAGCATCCCATCGAGGTGCCCACCGACTGGCCATTCTTGATGGCCGCCATGCTCGCTCCGCCCGTGCCGAGGTGGCAGGCCACCACGCGCATGTCTTTGCGATAGCTCGGCCAGTGATGCTCGAGTTCCCGCATCACGGCCTGATACGATAGGCCGTGGAAGCCCGTCCTTTTCAGGCCGTACTCTCGTGTCAGCTCGAGTGGAATCGCATAATGGGTCGCTTCGTCCGGAAGCGAGGCATGGAACGCCGTGTCAAAAGCGGCCGCTTGCGGGATGCCCGGAAGACGCTCCAGGGCAAGATCGATCATCTTGATGCTGACCGGATTATGCAAGGGAGCAAGTACCATGCACTCTCGCAACAAAGCTAGAACGTCTTTGTCAATCAGGGTCGCTCGAGAGAAGTGCTGACCGCCATGAACAAATCGGTGAGCAACAGCATCGATGGGCAGGTTGTGCCGAGCGAGCCAGGACAGAATACGCGTAAATGCATCGGCGTGATCCTGGATCGGGACGATGTGTTTTGTCGCAGCGTCTTTGTCTTTTAGTTGGTGTTCGAGGAAGGAAGGCGTGCAACTGACAACGCCCACACGGTGTGCTTTACCCCAGGCAAGCGGCACGATGGCGCCCGCCTCCGTTGAGGAAAAGAGTTTGTATGTGAGAGACGAGCTCCCCGCGTTTAAAGCAAGAATGTTCATGGCAGCGCAGCGCAAAACCAAATGGCGACGTATCTGAAGCTGTAGCAGGCCGCTAAGAAACGGTTGTTTTGACCGTCGGACGGCGAACCCGCATTGAATGCCGCCCTACCGATTAGGTCGGCCTTCCGTCCCGCAAGATGTCATTCCACAACGACACTCGCCGACTGCAACGAGGCAGTCCTATCACACCAAAACACAAAGTCTAGCAGAAGAGGAGCCGTTTTCCAAGCCTGGTGGAAGTCGGGACGCGTCGCCGAAGCCCCTGCCGCTACATCGCCGCGCCGATTCGCTCGGCTAGCGCATCCGGCGCAATGCCGTGTACGAAAAAACGCTTTTGGTGGGACGTGTCGCCCGAAATCAATTCGATTTGTGATTTCTTGAGCTTCAGCGACTTGCTCAGCAACTCGACGATCGCCTTGTTGGCCTTACCCCGCTCCGGCGACTGCGTGACGCAGACCTTCAGTTGCCCGTCCTGCTCGCCGCGAATTTCGTTCCGCCTCGCGCCGGGCTGCGCCCGAACCGGAAGGATGGTGCCGTCGGCGTGAGGTTCCAATTGAAGCATGGGCGATGATGGAGTAGAGAATTGGCGATTATGGGCAGATGGACATCGCGAGGGTTATCGCTGAACGACAGCCCCTAAGCGGTAACGCCTTCGAACAACGCGGAGCCGACGCGAACGATGGTGGACCCTTCCTCGATGGCGACCTCGAAATCGCCGCTCATGCCCATCGAAAGCTCGTCGAGCGTGACGTTCGGTGGAGAAACGGTGCGCAGTCGGTCTCGCAGTTCGCGCACGGCGGCGAACTCGCGGCGCGCGGCGTCCAGGTCGCCCTCCAACCCCGCCATACACATCAGCCCACGCACGGCTACCTTCGGATAGCTTGACAATTTGGCCAGTAGCGGCTCGATCTCATCGGGCGCGAACCCGTGCTTGGCCGATTCGCCCGAAATATTCACCTCCAGGAGGACGGGAAGTGCGCCGCCGGCCGCCCCTCCCGTATTCGCGTCTTCCAACTCTTCTTCGACGGCCGCCAGCAGTCGCGGGCTGTCGATCGAATGAATCATCGAGACCAGCGGCAACGTCCGGCGGACTTTGTT
>JAJFUI010000143.1 GCA_021372555.1 Planctomycetaceae bacterium
TCGACCTGCAGACGCTGCTGGTATGCCACAAAAGCATCGACGGAATCATCGACTCGTTCGGCACAATCGGCCGAGCATGTGGCAAAGGCGCTGAAGCCGAGCGCATGCAACGCGATTACCGCGACCGGCTCGCCAAAATCCATCAGGGTACGCGCCACCTTGCGCGCCCTCGCGTGCTCATCGTGCTCGACCGCATCTATGGCTCCGGCCATCTCGCCGACGTTTACATCGCTGGTCACGATGACTATTTCGACAGAGTCATCGGCCTGGCCGGCGGCCAGAACGCCTATCGCCATGGCGGCATCCGCTATCCCGTCTTGTCGGCCGAGGGAATCCTCCGGTTGGACCCCGAGGTGATCGTCGATCTGGTCCCGCCAGCCACCTTGAAGAAAGTTGGCCGACAGCCGATGCTCGACGACTGGAAAGACGTCAACACAGTCGCGGCCGTCAAGAGCCATCGGCTCTTGATCTTCGCCGAAGACTACGCCATGGTCCCCGGACCGCGCTTCATCCGCCTGGTCGAAGACCTGGCCCGCGATTTTCACCCGGAGGTCGGCCGTAGCGGCTCGTAGCGCGACGCACACCCCATGCACAATCCCGCCAACAACGTCGTGCTGGAAGCGCGCAGCTTTTGCTGCAACATCGGCGGCAACTCCATCTTGCGCGACATCTCCCTGCAAATTCACCGCGGCCAGTACGTCTCGATCGTCGGTCCCAACGGCGCCGGCAAGACCACCCTCCTGCGCGCGTTCGATCGGCTCTTGAGCGGCGACACGTCCGGCGAACTCGACATCTGCGGCCTGTCCTGGCGCGATTGGAAACAATCGAACCTCGCCAAGCTCATCGCCATGGTCCCCCAAGCCGACAGCAGGGCGATCCCATTCACGGCCGAAGACTTCCTGCTCATGTCCCGCTATCCTTACATGAGCCCCTTCTGCACCATTCGCCCCGACGACCGCACCGCCGTGCGCGACGCCATGGCCGCCACTGGCACGACCGCTTTCGCCCAACGCCGGCTCAACACCTTGAGCAGTGGCGAGCGGCAGAAGGTCTACATCGCCGCGGCCCTGGTCCAAGGCGCCGAAATTTGGCTCCTCGACGAGCCAACCACCTTTCTCGACTACCACAGCCAAGTCGATATTCTCTCGCTGGTCGCAAAAGCCAACCGAGAACTCGGCATCACGGTCGTCGCCGTCACCCACGATCTCAATCACGCGGCGCTCGAAAGCGACCGCGTTATTGCCTTGCGGCAGGGAGAACTGGTATTCTGCGGCACGCCCGAGGGGCTCATGACGTCGGACACGCTGCAGGCGGTATACGGCATTTCCCCCTTGCTGGTCGAGCATCCCCAGACGAAACTACCGATGATTGTTCCCCGCAGGACGCCGAAACAGGACAAGGAAACGGCCTAGTGGCAAACGACCGCACGAAAGAACGCGGGATGATGCCCAACTGGGCGGTGGGCGCGGTTTTCGTCTTGGCCGTGCTCGTAGTGCTCGCCGCGCCGTTCTGGGGCATGGCATCAATTCCCCTCCGCGCGCTCTCCGGCGATGTCCGCACCGACAGCGAGGCGTTCATCCTCTGGGAAATGCGAATCCCCCGAGTGCTCATGGCATTCCTGGCAGGAGTCGGACTGTCGGTCAGCGGCATGGTCTTTCAGGCGATGTTCCGCAACCCCTTGGCCACCCCGTTCACATTGGGCGTCTCCAGCGGGGCTTCGCTGGGCGCCGCCATCGCCATTCAATGTGGCTGGACGGTAACCATCCTGCACGGAGTCTCAACCGTCTCACTCTCCGCGTTCCTAGGCGCAGTTGTCTCCATCCTCCTCGTCTACATCCTCACGGCACGAAGCGGCCAAGGCGTCTCCCCCTCGACGATGCTTCTGGCGGGCGTGGCGGTCAGCTATTTCTTCGCTAGCCTCATCCTTTTCGTGCAATACACGACCGACCCCTCCAGCTCCTTCCGCATCCTCCGTTGGGCGATGGGTGGCCTTGAGCACGTCGTCAGCTTCCGCGAAGTCCTCGGCGTAATGCCGTTCGTCGTCTCCGGCTGCCTGATCGTCTGGTATCTGACGTTCGACCTGAATCTGCTGACGACCGGCGAGGATTTCGCATTCAGCCGCGGCGTCGACGTCGCCTGGACCAAGTTCTTGCTCTTCCTCGGTGTTTCCTTGATGGTCGGCGCAGTGGTTGCCGTCTGCGGTCCCATCGGATTCGTGGGCTTGGTCGCGCCGCACATCTGCAGATTGCTGGTCGGCGCCGACCATCGCCGGCTGTTCCCCATGTCGCTCTGCTTTGGCGGTACGTTCCTTGTCGTTTGTGATACCGCCGCGCGGATGATCATGCCGCCCGCCGAGCTGCCCGTCGGAATCCTCACGGCCCTGCTCGGCGGCCCGTTCTTCCTTTGGCTCCTGCTCGCCCGCAAACACGATTTAGAATCCCTCTAATCATGACGCCACCGCTTTCCACGACCACTTTCTCCGGCTCCCACGCTCCGCGTGAAAAGTTCGATCCTGCGACGCTCCACGTCGCACCAAACCTGGAGTCGTTTTGCCCCACCGTCCTCCGGTCGATTATCCTAGCGGTCGTCGCCTTGGTTCCCTGCGTCGCGGCAGCCGCGGACCCGCAGCCGGCCCCGGCGACCGCGAAAGAACCCCAGGGCAAGTTCGACAAGCTCATCCGCCAGCTTGGCGACAAGGACTACTACGTGCGTCAGCGAGCGCAAGAGGAACTCGCTCGCTCCGGCTTCGAGGCCTTCGAGGCCGTCGCCGCCGCTACGAACGATGCGGACCCGGAAATCGCCTCGCGGGCGAACTATCTCCTGCGGCTAATGCGCATGGAATGGACCACGGAAAACGACCCCCCAGAGGTCAAGCGTCAACTCCGCGACTACGATTCGCTCGACCCCCGCGTCCGTCAGGCGCGGATGCAAGTCTTGGCCGCCCTTCCCAAAAGCCAAGGCGTCGGCGCCCTATGCCGGCTTCTGCGCTTCGAAAAGTCATCTCAAATGTCGAAGCTGGCCGCCTTGGCCCTGCTTCTGCAAGATCGCGACACGCCTCCCAGCGCTGCTGCCGCCGAAGCCATTCGCAAGGCACTGACCGGCTGCAAGCGGCCCGCGGCCCTTTGGTTGCTCTGCTGGACACGTCTTCGCACCGAGCCCGACCCCGCCTTGGACGAGTGGTCGAAGCTCGTCGACGCGGAAAAAGCCACCCTCAAACGCACTCCTGACGAAACGACTCCGGATATCCTGGCCAATCTCACCCGCTGCCAAGTTGCCTGGCTCAAGAGATTTGGCAAGACAGATCAAGCGATGGCTGCCATCCGGCGACTGGTCGAGCTGCAGCGCGGCAATCCTGAGATGCTTGGCGAACTCCTCGATTGGCTCATTGAACAAAAGGAATGGAAGTCGATCGACGAGCTTGCCACCCGGTTCCCTGGCCGGTTCGCCACCGACCCGAGTCTGCTCTACATGCTCGCGGAAGCCCACGCCCAACAGGGCAAGACCACGCAAGCCGAGGAAATGGCCTCCCGCGCCATGCGGCTTTTGCCTGGCCGAGTCGAAGTCTCCCTGATTCGCCATGTGCAGGTCGCCCAGCAACTCGTCACCCGCGGCCGATTCGACTGGGCGCGTCGCGAGTTCCACAATGTCATCAACCTGACGGAAGCCAATCCCAACGAGGCGACGGTCGCCGCTTGGCGTCGCCTGGCCCTGATGCAGCACGACCAAGGCGACGACCGCGATGCCGCCGCCACGCTCGACAAGCTCGTTGCCGCCATCGACGCCGGACGCGTCACCGATGGCGAATTGTGGGGTGAAAAACCCAAGGACATTCGCTCGCAGGCCCACTACTATGCCGCTTGCCACTGGCACGCCCAGCACGATCTCGCCCGTGAACGCAAAGCCCTCGACAAGGCGCTCGAAGACAACCCCGAAGACATCGACGTCCTCATCGCCTCGCACCGCCTCCCGAAACAGCCGGCCGAATTCCGCGCCAAGATCGCCGATCTCATCAAGACCGTCGCCGCCACCCTTCACGAGCAGATTACCGAGGAACCTGAAGCTTCCGACGGCTACAACAACTATGCATGGCTCGTCGGCAACACCGAAGGCGACTCGGACGAGGCCCTCCGAGCCGCACAAAAAGCGGTCGAAATCGATCCCGACAGGGCCGGCTACTACGACACCCTGGCCCACGTCTACGCCCACCGCGGCGACTTCGACAGCGCCGTCAAGTTTCAAGCCAAAGCGATTAAGCTCGATCCCCACTCCGGCCTGATCCACCGCACCCTCGACGAATATCGAAAAAAACTGGAAGACAAGAACAACGCCGCGAAGTAATAGTCGCAGCGTTACCCAAAACAGCCGGGCGTACCACCGTCGCCACTCGTTAAAACACGGTCTGCACCGCCCCCCCGCCCCTCCTGGCATGTGGCCGAACCAACGATCCCTTAAGGTTGCCCCATGAACATTGCTCTGAACCGCAGGAATTTCTTCGTCGCCTCGGCGGCTGCTGGCGCTGGCCTGATGCTGGCCGAAACGCTCAACGCCGCGCCTTCCAAAACGCAACTTCGCAAGGCGATGATCGGCGCGCCGGAAGAGGGCACGCTAAAGACTTGGAAAGCCGCCGGTTTCGATGGCATCGAGACCACCAAGTGGTACGTGCCGCCTCGCGAGGCTGCCGCTAGCCGCGAACTGGCCGAGTCGCTCGGAATGCAAATCCATTCCGTTCTCTTCGGTTGGGGTAACCTCAACGGTGGCGCGGCTGCCATGGCCGAGGGCGTCTCGCAGATGCAGACCGCGCTCCGCGCCGCCCAGGCCTACGGCGCCGCCACCGTGCTCTATGTTCCTTGCCAAATCGGTGGCGTACCGATCCCCGAGCCACACCAACTCGACATCCGCTTCAATACCAAGTCTGGCCATTTGCGTCAGGTGGTCGCCGGCAACAACGCCAAGTACCAGAAGTACATCGACGCCCACAATCACGCCGTCGACGCCTGCAGCGAAGGCGTCCGCAAGCTGATCCCCGCCGCCGAAAAGGCCCAGGTGGTGATCGCCATCGAAAACGTCTGGAATAACCTCTGGTTGAAACCCGACCTGTTCGCAAACTTCGTCGCCTCGTTCCAAAGCCCCTGGGTTCGTGGCTATTTCGACATCGGAAATCATGTCAAATACGCCCCGCCCCAAGACTGGATCGCCGCCCTCGACAAGCTGCTGGTCAAATGCCACGTCAAGGACTTCAAGCTAGGCCCACGCCGCCCGGCCGGTGGCGACTTCTGCAACATCCGCCAGGGGAGCGTCGACTGGCCGGCCGTCCGCAAGGCCCTCGACAAGATCGGCTACAACGGTTGGATGACCATCGAGGGCGGCGATCTTTCCCTCCAAGAGAACAGCAAACGGCTCGACCTAATCATCGCCGGCAAGTAGCACGCTGATAAACGCGGCTATCGCGTTCCGCGCGACATCGTCCGTCACGAATTCATCGCGCCTACCTAGATGCCGCATATTGCCCGTCTAGCCACCTCAATTCACTCCCGAAAGTTGTTGGCCGTCGCAGGCCGATAACACGGGAAGCGAGAGTCTCCCTGCGAAAGTACGAGGACTGGGGCCGAATGAGCAATGATTACGCAGCCTGACCTGTTGATCCTGAAACTGATCGAGAAGCTCCGCGACGACAATCCCATCACTCGTCGCAACGCCGCCGGCGCCCTCCGACTCCAAGGTCGCAAAGCCGTTGCCGCGATTCCCGCCATTTCCCTGCTCCTGGACGACCAGGATCCGCGTGTCCGAAACGAAGCCGAGAGGGCGGTCGATCATCTCCGCCTCGTTGCAGCCTGAAACGCTCTTGCCACGCGGCTGTCAGCGTAGCCACTGGTTCAGTGACCGGTCTCCCGACCGCCGCGATAAACGCCCGGTCGTTCTCCTCTGCCACCGACTCAGCAGCTTCCGTGGCACCGCCCGACGCTCTCCAGAGGGCTTGCGTCACACCGGCTATTCGGCTACGAATACCGGTTTGCGATGTTCTCCCCCAAAGTTGGAAGCGTCTAAGAGATTCGCCTTATGCAAACGATGAAAGCCCTCGTGAAGAAGGAGGCCCGCGAAGGCCTCTGGCTCGACGAAGTTCCCATTCCCCAAATCGGCATCAACGACGTCCTGATCGAAGTCCTGCGAACCGGCATCTGCGGCACCGACGTTCACATCTACAACTGGGACCCCTGGGCGCAGAAAACCATCGCCGTCCCCCTCGTCGCCGGCCATGAGTTCGTCGGCCGCGTCGTCGACATTGGCAGCAACGTCAAGGAGTGCCATCGCGGCGACATCGTCAGCGGCGAGGGACACGTCGTCTGCGGTCGCTGCCGCAACTGCCTTGCCGGCCGTCGGCACCTCTGCAAAGAAACCAAGGGCGTCGGCGTCAACCGCGCCGGCGCGTTCGCTGAATACATTTCCCTGCCAATCACCAACGTCTGGCACCTCGATCCGGCGATCTCCCGCGACATCGCCGCTATCTTTGATCCCTTCGGCAACGCCGTCCACACCGCCCTTCAGTTCCCCGTCCTCGGCGAAGACGTCCTGATCACCGGCGCCGGTCCGATCGGCATTATGGCCGCGGCCATCGTGCGCCACGCCGGGGCCCGCCACGTCGTCATTACCGACGTGAACCCCTACCGGCTCGAGTTGGCCAGAAAGATGAAGCCCAGCCTCGCGCTGGACGTCAGCCGCGAAAGCCTCGCCGATGCCCAGAAGCGGCTCGGCATGAAGGAAGGCTTCGACATCGGCCTCGAAATGTCGGGCAACGCGGCTGCTTTCCGCAGCATGTTGGCCAACATGTGCCACGGCGGCCACATCGCCATGCTCGGCATCCCGTCGGCCGAAATGGCCATCGACTGGACCACCGTCATCTTCAACATGCTCACAATCAAGGGCATCTACGGCCGCGAGATGTACGAGACCTGGTACAAGATGACTGCGATGATTCAGAGCGGCCTCGACATCAATCCCATCATCACCCACCGCTTCCACTACACCGACTTTGAAAAAGGTTTCGCCGCCATGCGCTCCGGCAACTCCGGCAAAGTCGTGCTGACCTGGAAGGAAGAATAATTGACTGCCGGCCGTCCCAGGGATAGCATCAATAGCTAGCTTTCCACGTGGTGGACTATGCCTACGATTCTTCGGGTCGGTCCATATCGGCTGTTTTTCGTCTCGTTGGACTCGCCCGAGCCGCCGCACGTGCATGTCCAGCGGGAAGGAATGGTCGCGAAATACTGGCTCAATCCGGTCGTACTTGAACGAGCGGGCGGATTCAGACCTCACGAGCTAAACGCCATCGCCAAGCTGGTTGAAGAAAACCGGACATTGCTGTGGGAGAAGTGGAATGAGCACTTTGGCCGTTGAAATCTCCGAGGCCCGCGCCCAGAGCGTTCGCATTGATGAAGAGCGATTGCAGATCGAGTTGACGGATGGGCGAACGATCAGCGCGCCGCTGGCCTGGTATCCTCGCCTGTGGCACGGGAAGCCAGAGGAGCGCGCACACCTCGAGATCATCGGCGACGGCGCATACATCCATTGGCCCGACCTGGACGAAGACTTAACGGTCGCGGGCGTCTTGGCCGGCCGGCGCTCGGGCGAAAGTCTCGAATCGTTGCAGCGATGGCTCGCGGGGCGAAAGTGAGCACCTCATGACCTCGAAGCAGTTTTACGACTGGCAAACATCGCCCGACTCGTCGATGCCCATCCGAGGCTTTGGGAGCTTTTCACGGAGGAACTCAAGAGGTAACTGACGCCGCAGTAGCGTGCCCAGAGCGCCTGGTTCCGGTCAATTCTGCCCTAGCGGTCCGCCATGAACCTTGATGATTATCTTGCTGAAAGGGACAACGAACACAGCCAGCGTGGAAATCCGGCAGTTAGGTGCAACGCGCTCTACAAGACAGCGCGTACCTTCAACTGCTACCTCACCGCGAGCCAGGCAATCGAATTTGCTCGCCACCTATTGGCGAAAGCCCAATTAGTCTTGGATAACCGCATCGAAGATGCTGCCATTCAAGTTTGGAACACTGGCCAGCAGGGAGAAACGATTCGTCTCGGCCTCGCAAAGGCCCGCAAGGGTGGCCGGCGGAAGATCTCCCGCCCGGCGCCGCGTTCTACTAGAGGAAAAAGACGGCCCGTTGCGGCCAAACCCCGTGGCTAGGACATCGCATTGTCGGCCACTTCAATCAAGGACCTATCGAGCGACAAGGAATCAACTATGTTCGGCTCCATGAAAACCTATCTTTCCGATCAACTCCAACAAATCCGCGATGCTGGGCTGTTTAAGGGCGAGCGGATTATCACGACGCCGCAAAAGGCCCGAGTCGGCGTGCTCGAACACGAGCCGGTCCTCAACCTGTGCGCCAACAACTACCTCGGCCTGGCCGACAGTCCCGAAATAATCGCCGCCGCTCACGAGGCCCTCGACCGCTGGGGATATGGCATGGCCAGTGTCCGCTTCATTTGCGGCACCCAGCAAATTCACAAACAGCTTGAAGAGCGAATCAGCCGCTTCCTGGGCACCGAGGATACCATCCTCTATTCGTCCTGCTTCGACGCCAACGGCGGCCTGTTCGAAACGCTCCTCGGCGCCGAGGACGCGATCATCTCCGACGAGCTGAACCACGCCAGCATCATCGACGGCGTGCGGCTCTGCAAGGCCCAGCGGTTCCGCTACAAGAACAACAACATGGCCGACCTCGAAGAGCAGCTCAAGCAGGCTGCCGGCGCTCGACACCGCATCATCGCCACCGATGGTGTCTTTTCCATGGACGGCATTATCGCCGACCTGCCGGGCATCTGCCGCCTCGCCGAGAAGTATGACGCCCTAGTGATGGTCGACGACTCGCACGCCGTGGGCTTCATGGGCCCGACCGGCCGCGGCACGCCCGAGTACCATGGCGTCACCGACCGAATCGACATCATCACCGGCACGCTCGGCAAAGCCCTGGGCGGGGCCAGCGGCGGCTACACCAGCGGTCGCAAGGAAATCATCGACATGCTCCGGCAGCGGAGCCGGCCCTATCTGTTCTCGAACACGTTGGCGCCGCCGATCGTCGCCGCGTCGATGAAAACGCTCGACCTGCTCTCCCGCTCGACCGAGCTCCGCGACCGGCTCGAATCGAACACCAAGCTCTTCCGCGAAGGAATGACCGAGCGAGGCTTCAACATCACCCCAGGCGTTCACCCCATCTGTCCGATCATGCTCGGCGACGCCGTCCTTGCCGGCCGGATGGCCGAGGCCATGCTCCGTCGCGGCGTCTACGTCACCGGCTTTTCCTATCCGGTGGTCCCCAAAGACAAGGCCCGCGTCCGCGTCCAAGTCTCCGCCGCCCACACGCCCGACGACCTCCGTTTCGCCATGGAAGCCTTTTCCGCGGCAAAGCAGGAATTGGGACTGTAGGCGAGCGTCACGAGCCGACCCATGTTGGGGTGGCAGTTGCACTGCCACCTCGTCATTGTTGGGGCGGCAGTTGTACTGCCATCCCTTGGCCAGGCCAGCATTACGCCGCGTCCCCATTGTTGGGGTGGCAGTTGCACTGCCGCCCCTTTGGGTGACAACCGATTATGCCGCGTTCCTACCGCATTGCCAGCGATGTCAACCACGCGTACTTCGTGACCTGTTCGGTCGTCGATTGGCTTCCGCTCTTCGAGAACGGCACCTATCGGCAGATCGTCCTCGATAGCTTGGCGTACCTACGCGAACACAAGTTGACGCAGTTGAATGCGTTCGTAGTGATGTCGACTCACATGCACGCGGTGCTTTGGCCGCGCGATGGCCAGAACGTATCGAACCTGTTGCGCGATTTCAAGCGCCACACATCCAAGGCCATTTCGCGCGAGGCCGCCAAGCAGGGCCACGACCACTATCGGGCCGCCTTCTCCGCCGCGCGAGCATCCTTCCGAGCCGGGCGTGCGGAGCATCAGGTATGGCAAGAGGGCTCACACCCCGAAGCGATCTACGACGACAACTTCGCCCGACAGAAGATCGAATACATCCACAACAATCCCGTGAAGGCCGGACTGGTGAGCACGGCCGAGGATTGGCCCTATTCGAGCGCGAGGGCGTATCTCCTGGGTCAGCCGACGTATCCTGAGACGGATATCATGGAGCTACACTAACCGATCGGTGCGTTGGCGGTTGTGTTTGTCGGCTGGGGTGACAACTGCGAATCATCTGTTGGGGTGGCAGTTGCACTGCCACCCCTTCAATCGGGCGTCTGGCGCTCGTCGCCGGACTCTTCCAAGCGGTTTCCCTTGCCAAGATTGCACTGCGAGCAAAGCGTCTGCCACTGGATGCGTTCAGGGGTGGCAGTGCAACTGCCACCCCAACGATTCGCAGAACTGCCGCCCCAACATCCGGCCTGGGCATAAAAAAAGGGGTGGCAGTGCAACTGCCACCCCAACGTTCTTGTCGTTCAATACCTGATGCGATCCGCTATACCGCCGCCACCGCTTCCTCGCGATGATTATTGCGGTTCTCGGCGCGGGTGGTGTCGAGCGTCAACTGCATCGTCACGCTCCAGCGGCCTTCCTTGTCGGCCTGAACCAACCAGTGCGGCAGCACCGCGACCGATTGGTGGACCAACTCAAAACCGCCTTCCGATTGGCTAACCGTCTCGATCGGGAACGTCCAGAAGTTCGTCGGCCGCGACATTTTTAGCCCAACGTCGATCCCCTGCCACTCGTCGGTCAGCGTCAGGCCGAACGAGTTGCTCAGATCGAGCTTCGTGCCAAGCTGGCCCAGCACGTTCCCTTCAATGTCCCAGAAGTTCCGGCCGTACGCATTCGACGGCAAGCCGGCGAAGTTCATTTCCACCGCAAAATGAAACTGCCGATTCGCTGGCAGATTCTCAATCAGATACGCCACCTGCAACGTCGGGCTGCCAGCGTCCAGCGTCAGGCCCTTCGTGATCCGCAGCGGAACGCCCCACGCGTTCCCCTCACGGGCCAACTGCACCTGGATGCGGTCCGGATTGCGGCGGATTCGAGCCTCGTACGCGCCGTCCACAAAATCCCCGCGCTGCGGCGCAGTGCCCAACGACACCGCCTCCAGCGTCGCATCGTTGTCATAGAACAGGTCCACCAGGCTCTTCCTCGCGTGGTCATCATATTGCAGCCGCCGGTCTAAGTCCGGCTGCTTAAAAACGACCCGCTCATGAATGCTGGCCACGTGGCCCTGCTGCTGTTTCTGGCCCGCGCGAACCTTCTCGTGATACGCTTCAGGCCGACGATCGAGTGTGGCCAAAAGGTTCTGCTGCGTGCGGCGAACGTCCAACTCGAGCATCTGCCCGCCGCGGCTTGGCGCCACCACCGCCACGAGCCGATCGTTGGTCAAACGCACTTCCTGCCGCGCGTCGAAATTGTAATCGTCCGCGATCGCCTCGATCCATGTCTCCGGCTTCCCAACCGCGCGATCCAGCCAGTTGTCGGCCGCGATCAGATGCTGATAGACGGCGTTGCGCAGGTGCGGCAGATAGATGCCGCCGAACGCCCCATGCCAGTAACCGCAGTTGCACTGACCGCGGTAAAGCTCCAGCCGAGCTTGCTCGAGCATCTCCGCATTGACCGGATCGCCCGTCGTCGACGCCTGAATCGTCTCCTGCACGCGGCGGCTGACGGCCATCATCCGCGCGTACATCTCGTTCGACTCGGGATATTTCACCTTGAAATTCCGCCAGAACCCGCCGCGGATAAACGGCCGCAGCGCCGGCCAACGCGGATCG
>JAJFUI010000168.1 GCA_021372555.1 Planctomycetaceae bacterium
TGGCCACGTTAAAAGCCGACCACTAAACTTAATTGCTGACCACAGTCTAGCAATGGCCGCCTAGAGATAGGTTGCCCCGGCTGAGGACCTTCGCCGGAGAGGTCCGACTGCCGGCCACAATTCCGGATCGTCTCGGGTCGCTGTTGGCCACGCCCGAGATTAAACTCCGCTGCCGACTAGCCGCTTTTCCACCCCGTCGGTTGGGGGCTCTTGTGGCGAAGGCGTAAATCATCCGACTACGCGCGTAGAAGCCTGCACGGAAATGTCGCGGGACGCGGGTTCGATCCCCGCCGCCTCCACTAGACGCCGACCGCGAGAAATCGCCGTCGGCGTTTTTTCATCGATGCGTGCGCCGCGCCGCCGAGGCAACGGCACGCCTGCCACCGACGCCAATCAGCGACCGCCAGTTCAACTACGACGCCGTGCTCGGTATCGGCTCCAGATCGCGTCCATCGCCTCGGCCGCACGCATTGAAAGCTTGATATCGACAAGGTGCGAGACCCTTGTTGGCGTCGGGTTGATCTCAATGGTGGCCCAGCCGCAACGGTGCGCCACTTCCACCGGTCCGGCAATGTACGGAAAGACGCTCGTCGTCCCGATGCTGAAGACGGCGTCAAACCCAGCGTCCAGCTCACCGTAAAACCGTTCGACCGTTTCGCTCGGCAGCGTTTCGCCGAAAAGAACGACTCTGGGTCGGACAATCGCCTGGCACTCGGGGCACTGTGGCGGCATTTTGAGCCCGCTGTAATCGGCCACCGTTTGCTGCCACCGACATTGCATGCAAATCAGATCGTGCAACGTGCCGTGGATTTCCAAGACATTCCTCGCTCCCGCCTGCCGATGCAGCCCGTCGATATTCTGCGTGAGCGTCCACACCCGTTCGAAGCACGATTCCATCTCGGCGATGACCTCGTGACCACGGTTGAACCGGGCGCCCCGGGCGGCCTGCTCGATTTGCCCCAGGTATTTCCAGGTTAGCTCGGGCCGCCACCGGAGCATTTCTCCGGACAGAATTTCCTCGATAGGAAAACCTTCCTCAGGATGCTCGGCATTGTAGAGTCCTCCGATGCCACGGTAGGTCGGCAGGCCGGAATCGGCGGAAATCCCTGCCCCAGTGATAAACAGCAAGCTGCGGCTACGCGCGAGCACATCAACAACGCGTTCTAGGTCGTCTTCTGGGGATTGGCGTTCCACGAGTCTCTCCATCGATCCCCGGCCAGTCGTCGTCCAGGCGACCTTTCGCGGGAGCATAACCGTTCATCATATCCCGCCGCATGAATGCTTCCAATCTCGCGGAAAGCCTGCGCGGCCGGCGGCTAAGAAACGCAAACGGTTAGCAGGCGCCGCCAGCCGGCAAGACCTTGGACGTCACCGCGGTGCCGTTTGCGGAGCAGATCTGCACTTTCAATGTCTACTACTGCGCCAGTTTTTGGGCCTATTGCTACGCCTCGTCGCTAACAGTAAAATCAATCATATTCGGCGCATCCGATTGTGCGCCAAGGCACTTCCGGCGACTGCCAACCGCCCCTCCACTGCCGTTGCAGCAGTAAGTGCTTCCGCTTGCTTGGTTCTCAATTGGCGAACAACGGCCGGCCAGACCGGTGACGAACCGAGCCCCAACCCCCGATCGCAGAGCATTTTATGAGCACCAGTACACTGTCCAGACCACCCCTGTTGCCGTCCAACATCCAACGCGTCGGAATCTTGTTCGCGGGCGGACCCGCGCCGGCGGCCAACGCCGTCATTTCCACCGCGGCGGTTTCCTTCCTGCGGAACAACATCGAGGTCGTTGGGCTGCTGCATGGCTATGCTCATCTGGCGGAGTACGGCGACGACCATCCGCTGCTCGAAGGACGGGACTACATCCGCATTAATCACCACGTCCTGCGTCGCACCCGCAACAGCCAGGGCATTCTGATCGGAACGTCGCGGACGAACCCCGGCCGAGACGTTTCCGAGCCCGCCCACCTGAAGATGCCCGAGCGGACAGCCCCCTTGAAGGCAGTCTACGAAGCGTTGCTGTCGTTGGGCATTGACGCCTTAATCTCCATCGGTGGCGATGACACGCTGAAGACGGCCAACAAGTTCAAGCTCTTCCAAGAACAGCTCCCTGCCGGCAGCAAACGCATTCCGGTGGTTCACCTGCCGAAAACCATCGACAACGACTACAGCGGCATCGATTTCACCTTCGGCTATTTCACGGCCGTCGAGATTCTGGCCGCCGAAATTCGCAATTTGCTCGCCGACGCCGAATCGACGCGCTGCTACTACATGGCCGAGACCATGGGACGCAGCGCCGGCTGGCTGGCTTACGGCGCCGCGATCGCCGGTGAGGCTAGCCTCGTCATTAGCGTCGAGGATATCACCGGCAAGTACGAGGAACTGGAGGAAACGACCGACCCTGCAACCGGCAAGACCACCGTTCGACGCGTCATGAACCTGCCCGAGGTCGTCAAGCGGATCGTCGCCACGATGCGAGTCCGAGAGGAGGCCGAAGGAAAGGAGTTTGGCGTCATCGTGATTGCCGAGGGCCTGGCCGAGTTGCTGCCCCAAAAGCATATCGAAGGCGTGCCACGCGACGATCACGGACACATTGCCGTCTCGAAGCTCAGTCTTGGCCGCCTGTTCGCCGACCTCGTCGCGAAGGAATACGCCAGCCAGACGGGACGCAAACGGAAGATCACCGGTTTGCAGCTCGGCTACGAATGTCGTTGCGCCCGGCCACAAGCGTTCGACGTAATGCTCGGTAGCCAACTGGGCGTCGGCGCCTATCGGGCGCTCGTCGAGAAAAGGCTCGACGGCGTGATGGTCTCGGTTTGCGGCCAACTTGAATTGAACTACGTCCCCTTCAGCCAGCTCATCGATCCAAAGACGCTGGTAACGGTCGTCCGCCACATTGAACCGGATAGCGACTTCCACCGCCTCGCGAGATTCCTTGAGACTTATATCCACGATTAAAAGTGGATGCTGAGAACTAAGAGTCCCACGGGCGCCCCTGATGCACCGGCCGGTGCTTCGCGGGCCGAGCACAGCTACGCCTCACGCGGGGCGTGAACATTCCGTGCCGCCGGCATACAATGGCGGTATGTGCGGTCGCTTTACGCTGCGAACCTCGGCCAGTGAAATCGCCAAGCAGTTCGGCGTTCTGGATGTTGCACCGTCCGCGCCGCGGTTCAACATCGCGCCGACACAAGCGGTGCCGGTTGTCCGCGTCGCGCCGGAAGTCGCTTTGGCGCCCCACCCTCCCGAATCGGGCGAGCCGAGACGAGAGCTTGTCGGGCTCCGCTGGGGGCTGGTCCCAAGCTGGGCAAAAGACCCGCAGGTGGGCAGCCGGCTGATTAACGCCCGCGCCGAGACGGCGGCCAGCAAACCGGCCTTCCGCGCGGCGATGCGGCGGCGACGCTGCCTCATGTTGGCCGACGGATTCTACGAGTGGCGGCGTGAAGGCCAGGCGAAGCAGCCTTATTTCATCCGCCTCCGCGACGACCGCCCCTTCGCGTTTGCAGCCCTGTGGGAAGCGTGGGAAGGCCCTGATCACTCGTTGCTCGAGACTTGCGCCCTGCTGACCACCGAGGCGAACGAACTGCTCCGCCCGATTCATGACCGGATGCCGGCAATCCTGCCTCCCGAGTCCTATCGGCCCTGGCTCAACCACGCCCTCGACGACCCGAGGCCACTGGTTTCGCTATTGGCGCCGTATCCGAGCAGCGAGATGGACGCCTACCCGGTGGCCCGCACCGTGAATGATCCCGCGAACGAGTCTCCCCGCTGCGTCGACCCCAAAGAGCGAATGCTGTTCTAGCGACAGGGGACGGAGGCGATTGGCGGTTCGCCCCTCTTCCTCAGGGAACGTTGGCGCGAGCATGTCGACATTTCCGTCGCCGCGTTGCCGAAAATCAGCATCGTGCGCCCGCCCCATAAGCCGTTTGCCGCGGGCCGAAAAGTAAGCTACGTTTTCCTTGGTGAACCTTTTCTTCGAGTTGCCGCCGTGTCTATGGCTGCCGAAATGTCTAGTCCGTCCGAGAACCTGATGAGCGAGGCTCGCTGCGCGCTGAAGGAACTCGCTGCCTGCCACGCCGAGTTGCGGACGTTCCTGGACACCGAATTCGACCGCTGGGAGCGGCTCGCGGACGAACTGCTTGCGGGCGAAGTCGCCCGTCACGAGACGCTCGAGCAGGCGGAGCGGGCAGCCTTGGAAGAGCAAATCCAACGGCTGGCCCTCGTGGCCGAGGAACTGACGCGATCCCTGCCCGATCACAAGCAGGCGACAAAACGAACGTAATGTCGCGGCCATCGTCGCGGCGGGAGTGCCGATCCGTGCAGCAAGTGGAGCAAGCGATTTTTGCGATGGGCCCTAGTGACGGCGCCGCCAGCTACCAGGTGGTCGCCCACAGCGACGGCATTTGTGATCCGGACCTTCACGAGCTTGCCGCATGGGGGCCCTCGCATGATAGCCTGATCGATACAGGTCCCCACGCCCAAAGCCTCAATTTTCACCCGTTGCCCAGCGGCGCGTTCTGCGTCTCGCGAACGGTGGCCGAAGGGTGGGAAAATCACGGTGGCCGTCAGCGGGTCAGGACGCACTGCCTGATCGTCCCGCGTCAGGTGCTATCGCGGTTCGGCAACAATCCCTTCACGCTGGACCGTGCAGCCGCTGCGGAAGGTATTTGGCAGTCGAACCGCGGAGCATCACTGCGACTCGCGCCGGTCGCAATCCCCGGCAGCGTCGGGGCAGCCGATCAGCCGCTGCTGATGTCGCTGGCCTCCGATCCCGGTCCCGACATCATGGCGGCGATTGTCCAGGCCGCTTGCCAGTCGCTGTGCCTGGCAATGGCCGGCGGCCAACGCACGGCGGCATTGATCGCTGGCGTGTTGAGCTGCCTGCCATCGGAGTGTCGGCCTGAATTGTCGTTCTCGACCGGCCTGAAGTTTTCACCGCGACGGCCATTCCGTTTGGGGGCCGTCGGCGACGATCCCGCCCAACGGCAGTGGCTCACGCAATACGCGAATGTCGCTGTGTTTGATCCCTCCACAGTCGACGCGCAGGCCGCACCGCTCGACGCTTGGCCGCGCCTCGTCCACCGCGTGTTGGCCAATCAGCAAATCGCCTTCTTTGCCGCAGAACTCTCGAAGCGACGGTTCAATCTAAGCATGGACGATCTTACTGCGTTGGGCCTCCAACTGCTCGAATCGCTCGATGCTTCCGAGCTCGGTGGATCAACGCCAACACAAGAGCCGCCTGATTGTCCGGCCGCTCATCTTAGCCACGGCGCTCACCGACGTTTCACCGGCGACAAACAGCCGAAGCCTGCCTCAGTCGGGCCGAGCGCGAACTGCCTCGGTGTTAGTTCGCCGCAGGTTCTCGAAGTCCTTGAACGCCTCGATGACCTGGTCTACGACTCCATGAATGGCGAGCCGGGTGCGATCGAAAAGCTTCAGGCGGCCTGGCCCCGACTAGCCCAAAAGCTGGAAGAAGAACCGCTGGCCGAGTCCCGCGAGCAGTACCTCCGCTATGCGCTGACCATCTGGGAACAGTGCGCCGCCGATGGCCTGCGTCATCCCGAAAAAGCGGTTCAAGCGATCGAAGTCCTCTGCCTCCTTTTTGGCGACGCCAATTGACCTTCATCGTCGCATGTTCAGGTGGCTTCGCGGCAAGCGGGTTCGCCAAGGGCGGTCCTGCGAACGACTCTTGACGTACGGCCGTCGGCCCCCGTAGGATGGCGGCATGGACCGCACCGGCCTGTCGACGCTACTGAGCCCCGAGTTGCTGGCCCGGCTCGAAAAGATGGAGCTGGTCAGCCGCAAGGTGTTTCGAGGGCGGATGAAGGGCGAGCGGCGCAGCCCGCGGAAAGGGCAGAGCGTCGAGTTCGCCGACTTCCGAAACTACGTGCCCGGCGACGATTTGCGGTTCGTCGATTGGAATACCTACGCCCGGCTCGAGCGGCTCTTCCTCAAAATGTTCCTGGAGGAAGAAGACCTGCACTTCTATGCCTTGATCGACGCCAGCGCCTCAATGGACTACGGTGAGCCGACCAAGCTGCGGTTTGCCGTGCAACTGGCTGCCGCGCTCGGTTTCATCGGCCTGGTGCGGGGCGACCGCGTCAAGATTGAGACGATCGGTCAGCCAGCCAAACAAGCCGCTCCGGTCTTCCGCGGTCGCCGAAGCCTGTGGCGGATGCTCGACCACCTCGACTCCCTTAAGCCCGGCCCGTCTGTCTCCTTGGCCGAAGGCATCAAAAGCTTTTGCATTCGCAACTCCGGCAAGGGTATCGTGGTGCTGCTGAGCGACCTGATGGACAAGGCCGGCTACGAATCGGCGCTGCGGTACTTGGCCGCGCGGGACATGGACGTCTATGTGATTCAAATTCTCTCGCCCGAGGAGTTCGAGCCCGACGTGCAAGGCGACCTTCGGCTGGTGGACTGCGAGGACGCCGACGTGGCCGAGGTTACGGTGACCGGTCCGCTCTTGAAGCGGTACAAGGAGACGCTCGCTGCGTTTGTCGCTTCCGCCCGGGACTTCTGCGCCCGGCACGGCATGAGTTACCTCCTGGCCCGCAGCGAGACCCCGGTCGAGCAACTCTTGACCGGCTATCTCTCGACCCGCGGCCTGGTGCGGTAGCGATCCTCCCTCTCTGCTTGTGCCACCACTTCGCGCGAGATAAGATGTCACCAAGAACGCCGCTGTGAGTCACATGCAATGAAGCTTGTTCCCGGAAAACTCACGCTTTCGGACATTCGCCACGTGTGGCGGGAGAATGTCCATATCCACCTGACGCCAGAGTGCTACGCCAAGATCGATGCCGCCGCCGCGACTGTGGCCCGAGTCATCGCCGAAGGCGAGACGGTGTATGGCGTCAACACCGGCTTCGGGCTGCTGGCTCGTCAGCGGATATCGCCCGAGGAACTCGAACTGCTGCAACGGAGCATCGTGCTCTCGCACGCCGCTGGCGTCGGATCGCCAATGAGCGAGGCCGAGGTGCGGCTGCTGCTAACGCTCAAGATCAACAGCCTAGCCCTGGGTTACTCGGGTGTGCGGCGCGTGGTGATCGAGGCGCTGATCCGGCTGTTGGAAGCAGAAGTCTACCCGTGCATCCCGAGGAAAGGTTCTTGCGGAGCGTCCGGTGACTTGGCCCCCTTGGCCCACATGGCCCTGGTGCTGCTCGGCGAGGGAGAGGCGATTCATCGCGGCCGCCGCATGCCCGGCGCCGAGGGGCTGAAGATCGCCGGAATCGAGCCGATCTCGCTGGCGCCCAAGGAAGGACTGGCGCTATTGAACGGGACGCAGGCGTCGACCGCCCTCGGACTCGAAGGGCTGCTGCTGGCCGAGGACCTGTTTGCCGCGGCCCTGGTCGCCGGGGCCCTCTCCGTCGAGGCCGCGTTGGGAAGCCGCGTGCCCTTCGACCCCCGGCTGCACGCCGTGCGAGGGCATGCCGCGCAAATCGCCGCCGCGGCCGCGTATCGCCATCTGCTTGGCCAGACGAGCGAAATCTGCCAGTCGCACGTCCATTGCGAGAAGGTGCAGGACCCCTACTCGCTCCGCTGCCAGCCGCAGGTGATGGGGGCCTGCCTCTCGCAACTCCGTAGCGCCGCCGAAGTTCTGGCCACCGAGGCCAACGCCGTCTCCGACAACCCGATCGTCTTCGCCGAGGACAACACGATCCTGTCCGGTGGTAATTTTCACGCCGAGCCGGTCGCGATGGCAGCCGACAATCTGGCCCTTGCCCTGGCCGAGATTGGCGCGCTTGCCGAACGCCGGATCGCACTGCTGATCGATTCCAGCCTCTCAAAGTTGCCACCGTTTCTCGTTGAGAACGGCGGGCTGAACTCCGGCTTCATGATCGCCCAAGTAACGGCAGCCGCCTTGGCAAGCGAAAACAAGACGCTCGCCCATCCCGCATCCGTCGACAGTATGCCCACGTCGGCCAACCAAGAGGATCACGTGTCGATGGCCACGTTCGCCGCCCGACGCCTGGCCGAGATGGCCTCGAACACAGCCGGCATTATTGCCATCGAGTTGCTGGCGGCCTGTCAGGGTCTCGACTTCCGCCGACCGCTGCAAACATCGCCGCGGCTCGAAGACGCTCGGTCGCTGCTCCGCGGCCGCGTGTCCTTCTACGACAAGGATCGCTACTTTTCACCCGACATCGAGGCAGCGCAATCGCTGATCGAAAGCTCGGCGTTCAACGCGTTCGTGCCCTCGGATCTGCTTCCGTCGCTGGAATGAATGTCGGTCCCCTCTCCCTTTGGGAGAGGGTTAGGGTGAGGGCAGCGTTGGTCCAAGTGATGGCCGCGTCGGTCCCCTCGCCCTTTGGGAGAGGGCTAGGGTGAGGGCTGCAACACATTGAGTCCGCCGCAAACCCTACATCGACGGCCGCATCGTTCGCACATCGAGTTCTTGAGGCTTCCCCTGCCGCCCCTCAAGCGTGTCGTGATCGGCAACGTAGCGCTGCAATCGGGCGAGCTTTTCCCCGGCCGCCAGTTCTCCGGTGGCGGTGGCCCCCGGCGCATAGCCCCACAGCACTCGCGTGCCGCCACGAGTCAACAGCGCGAAAAACGGCTCGACTGTTCGGCGAATCGGCTCCGGCCGAGCGGTCGCTGCAGCGGTGGGATCGCCAGCTAGCGGCACGATCGACTGCAACCCCAACGCACTCCAGGCGGGGCCAATCGCGGCGGCAATCTCCGCGCCGCCGAGCACCTTCGCGTCTGTCCACCGGCCGCCCGGCGCAGCGGTCGGGCCATGCTCTACGCCCTTCAATCGCGGATAGCCGGCGGCTTCGACCGGAGAAAAATCTCCCGGGGGCAGCAGTGTCGCTTCGCTGTCCACAGGCAGCAGCCCACCCGGCACTTCGACCATGCAGACCGGGCGGCGGTAGGCAAGCTCTATCTTGAGCCGATGGACGTCTACCGGCATTACCTTCGCAACCCACGGATGCCGTTTGAACGCCTTATAGATTCGCTCGGCAAGATCGTCGTCCATCAGCGAAAGTGAGCCATCGAGCGTCGGATCGCGAAACACCTCGGCGCGGATGTCGCTGTGAATCCATTCAGGCGGCGGTGTAATTTCGAACCGCTCGGCGGTTACCCCGTACTCCGGCGCCCCAAGCACTCGGGGCGCGAGCCACCGCCATGCCATCACCACGCCGCCGATGACGGCCGCGCCCAATAGGCCGGCCAGCGCGACGCGGACCAGCCATGGACCGCCCAGGCTCGGCATTCCCGACGACTTCTGCTTCTTCGCGGCACTCATTGGACAGAAAACGCGGCGATATTCGATTGCAGGCTGCGACCGTTGGTCGCGGCTTTGCACGACGAATCACCAGATCTCCAGTTCCAGTTCCAGTTCGACGCCCATCCGGTCGCGGACTTGCCCGCGCACCAACTCGATGAGCCGCAATACATCCTGGCTCGTGCATTCCGGCTCGGCCACGATGAAGTTGGCGTGCCGATCACTGACGGCCGCGCCACCAATCCGGGTCCCCTTCAGACCGGCCTTGTCGATCAACTCGCCGGCGCTCTGGCCACGCGGATTCTTGAAGACGCACCCGGCCGCCTGATGCCCCATTGGCTGCGAAGCCTTCCGCACGATCCACTGTTTCTGCATCCGCTGCGAGAGCTGCCGCGGATCGTCTTCCTCGAGTTCGCAACGAGCGTCAAGAATTGCGAGATCGTCGAGGCGGCTCTGCCGATAACCGAAGGCCAGCTCATCGTTGCTGCGTTGACACACTTCGCCGCTGGCCGTCAGCACGGTCGCCTGGATCGTCCATTGGCCGATGTTCGCCCCATGCGTGCCGGCGTTGCCATGCAGCGCGCCGCCAACCGTCCCGGGAATGCCGACCAGCGTTTCCAAGCCGGCCAGCCCGCGATGGACAGCCGTTGTCACCGCGCGGCCCAACAGCGCTCCGCCGCCAGCAGTGATCGTCCGCCCATCAATGCGAATCCCGCAAAAGGCGGGGGACGAGAGATGGATCACCATGCCGGGCACGCCTTCATCGCGTACCAGAATGTTCGAGCCCTGGCCCAGCAGCCGCACCGGCACCGACTCCTCGTGGCACCGCCGTACCAACGCAGTCAGCTCGTCGAGACTCTCCGGCTCGGCGTAGTATTCGGCCGGCCCCCCCAATTGAAACCACGTATGCATCGCCAGCGGTTCGCCGGTCCGCACGATTTGCTCAAAACCAGAAATCAGGCTCATCGATGTCCCTTCGTTGTGGGCGCGTTGCCGTGGCGCAGTGCATCCAGGGGGTGCACGCCGACGGCCGTGATCGCTCCCCGTCACCTGCCCCCAGAGTACCCAATAAGTCGCCGGGGGCAAGATGGGTTTCGGCCAATCGGACGATTTCTTGACGTCCGGTTGAGGATAGGGCCTGGGGCAAGCCGCAGCCCAGGCAGTCAGCGCATGTTTTCGGATAGAACAGCCAAATTGATAGCGCAGGCAAGATGCGGCTAGCTCTTCAGACCCCCAAACCGTCGCTCACGCGCCGTGTAGCTCCGCAGCGCTGCATGGAGTTGCGATTCGTCGAAATCCGGCCAAAACGCCTGTGTCACATAGATTTCGGCGTAGCTGATTTGCCAGAGAAGGTAGTTGCTGATGCGCATTTCGCCGGCCGTGCGGATGAGCAAATCCGGGTCCGGCATGCCCGCAGTGTACAGTCGAGACGAAACGGTGTCTTCGTCGATTGCCCCGGGGTCCATCGTTCCCTGGCGGACCTCTTCGGCCAGTTGCCGCATGGCGTCGACCAGCTCCGCCCGCCCGCCGTAGTTGATTGCCATGCAGACCCGCAATCCGGTGTTGCCTGCGCTCAACCGGACCGTCTCCTCGAGGACGCGAATCGCGGCTTCCGGAAGTCCCGCACGGCGGCCAATCCACCGGACCTGGATGTTGCTCTCCATGATCCGCGGCCGTTCCTCGACCAGATAGTGCTGGAGCAGTTCCATGAGGAAATTGAGTTCCTCGGCCGGGCGTTTCCAGTTCTCGCTCGACAGGCAGTAAAGCGTAAGCTGCTCGATGCCCAGTCGCGCGCTCTCTTCCGTGATGCGCCGGACACTCGTCGCCCCCGCGCGATGCCCCTCTGCCCGCGGCAAGCCACGCCGCTGCGCCCATCGCCCGTTTCCATCCATGATGATGGCGACATGTCGCGGAAGTCGGTCTTTGGGTAAATCGGGCAAATCGTGGGGCATGGGAATCAGGTGGTCAGCGACATCTCGGTGCAAGCGGCAACCGCAGTACATTGGATGTCTGGCGAAGATCGGCGACCTGGCAATGCAGGGCCGAGTGCTTCGGCGTCGCATTTCTCGGGGGCCGGACCAGATTATAACCCGACCCCCTGCCCGATTGCTACGGACACCATACTGATCTTCCCTTAATGGTCGGTTTTTGGTACTAACCCGGCCAATTGTGCTGTCGCAGCACGGGTCTTCGGCGAAAGCTGCCCTCTCGATAGGGACTGCAATGAGAGTTCTTCTTCTCCGCTTCGGTGCATTGGGAACCGTAATCCTCCTGGGCTGGATCGCCATCGCGCACGCGCAACGCGGCGCCGTGTCCGACGAGATTCCCCCGGCGGGCAATGTCAACCAACTGCGCGATCCCCCGCCTCAGCGCTCGGCTGGGGACGATAATCCGTTGCGCCCCTCAGCCAAACGGCTAGCCGCCGCGTCGCAGCCGGAAAAATCGGGCCGCGGCTCGCTGAGCGACCCCTTCGGCCCACCGAACGGCTATCCGGGCGTTGCAACCTCCGCCACCTCCGAAATCCCCTCGACCGGTCCTGCGATCGCGCCCGAAGCCGCGGGTCGTCCCGTCAACAGTCGGTACACATCCCGGCCAGGCGGCCAGACTCGAACGACCGACCGCCGCGGCGATCGCTATTCGCAACCTACATCGCGGTCCGCCAAATCCTTGCCGCCACTACGTTCTGAGCAGCCAGCTCCATTTAATCCCGATCCCTACGCCGCGCCCGCCAGTTCGCCACGCTCGCCGAGTAGCGGCTACAGCGCGGACAACAACGACCCCGAGGGAACGGGCCAGCCCGGCAGTCAACAACTCGAAGGCGCTCAGAGTCCTCAGGTGACAATCCAGAAGTTCGCGCCCAAGGAAATCCAGGTCGGCAAGCCCGCAGCCTTCCGGATAACCGTTCGCAACACGGGCTCGGTCGGGGCCAGTGAAGTCGAGGTCCGCGATCAGGTTCCCCGAGGCACACGCCTCCTCGGAACAACGCCCGATGCAAAACGAGGCTCGCGCGGCGAGCTTCTCTGGACCCTGGGCACCATTCGTCCGGGCGAAGAAGCGGTCCTCGAAATGCAAGTAATGCCCACGGCCGAAGGCGAGATCGGCAGTGTGGCCACGGTCCACTTTGGCGCCGATGCCTCGGCCCGCTCCGTCGCCACGCGTCCACAACTGGCCCTGCAGACTGCCGCTCCGGCAAAGGTCGGCATCGGCGAACAGATGACAATGTCCATCGTCGTCTCCAATCCCGGAACGGGAATCGCCACGGGTGTGATTTTGCAGGAGCGAATTCCGGCAGGCTTGCAGCATCCCGCCGGCAGCGAGTTGGAGTATCAAGTAGGCGATCTGAAGCCCGGAGAAAGTCGTCGGCTCGACCTGCCCCTCGTGGCCAGCCGCCCCGGCCCGCTTACCAACTTCCTCGTCGCCCGGGCCGATGGCAATCTCCGCGCGGAAAACAAGCGAAACATCGAAATCGTGGCCCCGCTGCTCGATGTCGCGGTCGAAGGCCCGAAAAAGCGGTTCCTGGAACGCCAGGCCACCTATCAGTTCTCGCTGTCAAATCCAGGTACCGCCTCGGCCAAGGGTGTCGAGCTGGTTGCTTCACTGCCGAGCGGGCTGAAGTTCATGAGCGCCAACAATGCGGGCTACTACGAGGAATCGACCCGCACCGTCCACTGGCGCCTCGAAGAGTTGCCGGCCAACGTGACCGGAAGCGTCGAGTTGGTTGCGATGCCCGTCGAGCCAGGTCAGCACGCCATCCAACTTCGCGGCACCGCCCAGAAGGGCCTCGTCGTCGAGAAACAACAGCCGGTCCAGGTCGAAGGCATTGCCGCCATTTTGTTCCAAGTCGCCGACACGGCTGACCCCGTCGAAATCGGCGGCGAAACAACCTACGAAGTCAAGGTGACCAACCAGGGCTCGAAGGCGGCGTCGAATGTGCGACTCTCGGTCCTACTGCCGCCCGAGTTGCAGCCGCTGGCCGCCGAAGGACCGACGCGGCACGTGCTACAAGGCAATTGCGTGTCGTTCGATGGCCTCGGCCGGCTCGA
>JAJFUI010000171.1 GCA_021372555.1 Planctomycetaceae bacterium
AGTACGGGGTTGTTTCCGCGGCCCTCTCGTTCGGCGTGCTGCATCTTGTGTTCGGACTTTACATCCTCCACAAACAACGGCAGACGGTGCTCTGATGAACGAGCCGGTCAAGCCTGACGACATCGACGCGATCATCCATGAACGCGTGCGCCTGTCGATCGTGGCGGCGCTGGCCGTCTCGCCGCAATTGAGCTTTGGCGAACTGAAGTCGACGCTCGGTCTGACCGACGGCAACTTGAGCGCCCACGCGCGGACGCTGGAGGACGCGGGCTACATCGTCGTCGACAAAACGTTTCGCGGCCGCCGCCCCCACACGGCGATGCGGCTGACGGCAAAGGGGCGAAAGGCGTTTGAACGCTACCTGGAGACGTTGCGGCAGATTATCGACCGAGGAGGTAACGCGGGAGGCGGGCCGTCGTGATGTGAGCAATCGGGATTTTTTTTGCGCCTTTGCTTTGCACTGCAAAGCACTTTACGGAGGACAATCATGAAACCGTGGTGGAGAGATCTGGATCGAGTTCTGCGAGGCGAGGCAACGAGCCTTGACGCGAACGGGGAAGGCCGCCTCGGGCTTCCGCTCGACAGGCTGCTGCTGGCCATTCTGCTAATGACCATGGCGTATGGCGTGTGCATGGGCTTCTACGCCGGCTTTCGCGAAGGTGGACCGGTCGTCGCGCAATGGCTGGCGGTGACCGCCAAAGTGCCTTGCTTGTTCTTCCTGACGTTGGTGGTGACGTTTCCTTCGCTTTATGTCTTCAACGCTCTTGTGGGCTCGCGGCTGACGCTGGCCGCGGTGTTCGAGCTCGTTGTCGGCTCGGTGGCTGTCAACGTCGCGGTCCTGGCTTCTTTGGGCCCCATCGTCGCGTTCTTTTCGGTAAGCACAACAAGCTATCCGTTCATTCTGCTTCTGAACGTGCTCGTGTTCCTCCTTTCTGGCATGCTCGGATTTGGTTTCATGCTGCGGACATTGGGTCGCATGATCGCTCCTCGGCCCGAATGCATTGCGCAGCAGCAATGCGACAGCCGGCACGACTCTTTGGCGGAAACGGAGTGCCCGCCGGAAGGAAGCGAAGAGCCATCGACGCCGGTCAAAGCGCGACTGGTGGAGGAGCCGGGGTCGATTGGGGGATTGCGAGGTTGCCTGCTCGAATGGCGAGTAAGGACGGTGTTTGCGTGCTGGATGATGGTTTCGACGCTGGTCTGCGCGCAGATGGCCTGGGTGCTCAGGCCGTTTTTAGGGAAGCCGTCGGAACCGTTCCAATGGTTCTGCGCCCGGGAGTCGAACTTCTTCGCGGCCGTGTGGGAAGCCTTTCGCACGCTGCTCATGTGAGACTGTCATGAACGGCCTTTGGGTGCACATCGACGAGATTTTACGATGTCGGCAGACGGCGCAGTCCCGGCCGGCCCGAGCTGTTCTGCTTTCGATGATCGCGTGCATCGTGACGTTTGGCATGGTCTACGGCGCGGTGATGGGCTCGTTCGGCGGCATCGGGGGACAGCGGCTGTGGCAGGCCATTTACTCGGCCTTGAAGGTGCCGCTGCTGCTGGTGGGCACATCGCTGATTGCGTGGCCGAGTTTCTTCGTGCTCAACACGTTGGCCGGGCTGCGCGGCGATTTCGTCCGAGCCACGACCGCGTTGATGGCTGCCCAGGCAGGTTTGGCCATCGTGCTGGCGTCGCTTGCGCCGCTGACCATCGTTTGGTACGCCTCATCGAGCGATTATGGGGACGCGCTCCGCTTCAACGGCGTCATGTTCGCGATCGCCTGCCTCGCGGGCCAATGGCTGCTTCGCGACCACTATCGAGTGCTGATTGAAGGCGACCCGAGGCATCGCCGCATGTTTTGGATTTGGCTCGGGCTTTACGTCTTCGTCGCCATCCAGATGGCGTGGGTATTGCGGCCGTTCGTGGGCGATCCGAACGCGCCGGTTGAGTTCTTGCGACGAGAGAAGTGGGGAAATGCGTACTTGGTCGTGGTCCGGTTAATTTATGAAGCACTCGTGCACTGACGCAACCGATCAGAACCAACAAGAAGGAGGTGTGCCATGCGAGTACCAAGAATCCATCTCGGAAGAAGGATGCAGCGTGTGAAGCTGGCGTTGCAACTCACGGTGTCCGGCGTGGTGGTTGCGATGGCGCTCGCGCTGCTGATCTACCCGGCAG
>JAJFUI010000172.1 GCA_021372555.1 Planctomycetaceae bacterium
TGATCCGACCTACTCAGGTACCTCTCGGGAGGCTACACCACTGTCGCATACCGGGCTGTCACCGTCTATGGCCTGCCTTTCCAAGCAGTTCTGCTAGCTGGTAGCTTGGTAACTCCCATGTGAGAGGCCCTACAACCCCGCGAGGGAAAACCCCCGCGGTTTGGGCTGATTCCGTTTCGCTCGCCACTACTCGGGAAATCGAGGTTTCTTTCTTTTCCAACGGTTACTTGGATGTTTCGGTTCACCGTGTTCGCGACATGCACCTATGAATTCAGTGCATGCTAATTCGGGAATTCCGGGATCAACGCTCGTTTGACAACTACCCCGGACTTATCGCAGTCTTCCACGCCCTTCTTCGGCTTCTGACGCCAAGACATCCCCCATGTGCCCTTAGTAGCTTGGCCACATGAATCCAACGCTCCCGAATGGAGCTTTGTTTTCACATGATCTCGCTTACGGACCAAAATCAACCCGTCGTGCTTCCGACCAGCCGCCAAAGCGACCAGCCTTCGGCAAGATAGGCTTCGTTCAGTCCGAGTAACGAATGCTTCTAAGTGCCCTTGGAGCCACGCACGTGTAAGGAATACACGAGCGCGGTTCACATTAAGATGCCACTTCCTTACCACAACCAAATTGTCAAAGAACACGTCGTCAATTCGTTTCCGAAATTGACGAAACACCAAGTTTATCAGGCTCCCAGGACAGTGTCAACAGCTCTTAGACCACAACTCACAGATTTTTTCGTTTTTTTCCGTGTGCCGAAGCCTTAACTGTCTCCTCTGCTTGGTTGCAAGACACTCGTATTATATCGGCCCTGGGATGACCGACAAGCCACCCTACCTGGAAGAAATTTTGGCTTTTTTGCAACCGGCGAGAAAGCACGAAACTGTCGAACGGAGGCCGCGACACCGGGGGCAGGAGCTAGGCGAGGGCCAACTCCGCTGGCCGTCGAGCGCCGATGGGGCCGTTCGACGCCATGCCTCACACGCACGGCGAAGGACTTAATCGCGGCCATCGGTGCGCATGAGCCGGCGTATGCAGAGGCCCAGCCATCGGGCCGGCGCGGTGGCATGCCAGGAGGTCGAGCTGACCACGGCTCCGTAGCTGTCTCGCCAATGGCGACAGGCCGCTTCCAACACTTCGCGCTGCTGATTCCATGCTGCCTGCTCAGCCGCCTGTTGCGACTTGAGCCGGGCGATCTCGTCGAGGCTTTCGACGAGTCGATGGCTCTCCTGCTTGAGCCAGTATCCTCGGTGGTACTGCATAATGGCGGCTTCGGAGGGCCGGGAAAGGCGCCATCGCAGATATTCGTGGTCGTAGATCAGTTGGTACGGCACGAGGTAGCCAAACACCGCGAAGTTCAGGGCCATGCGACGCTCCAGTTCGGCATCGACCGGCATTTCAGCGATGAATCGAAACGGGTTTTCGCCGAGAATGGTCGTCGGTTTGCCGTAGAGCAACGATTCGAGGCCGACGCTGGAATTGATCGTGAACAGGTGTTCGCATCGAGCCAAGAATTGGATTGAGGACGCTGACTGGTCGGTTTCAACTTCAGGCTCGCCGTTGTCGTCCTTCGGCTGGTAGGGATGCCTCCGCGTTAGCACGTTGTCCTTACCAAATCGCTCAATGACGGTCTGGAGCAGGCGAGGGCGGGTCCAGCCGTCAGAGAAAGCGATGGTGTTTGAGTCGAGGTCCATCTGCTCGGCGACGCCGGCCGCAAAGGTGGCCGGGTCGCCTTCGCCCGGCAGCCGCGGGGTGACTCGTATCACTTGCAGCAATTCCTCGCGTGTCAGGAACGGAAACGATTCGAGGGCCGAGTCGCTTCGAAAGGCAGCGTACCGGCGTTGGCACTCGGTGTTGCCGTTGACACCGGAGAAATCGAGGTAGGCGGTCGAGATATAGTGCGGCGAGCGAAGCGCGCCCAGCTCGCTGTGGATCACCGGTACGCCGTATTTGGCGGCCACGTGTTCCAGGCTGGGAACATTGCACCAACTCAGCACGGCCTCGACATTGCGGTGGCCAACGAGGCGAGAAAAAATCTTGTCCAACTCGCGTTCGAGCGGCTCGAAGCGGTGCAGCAATAGGTGTTTCCAGGCAGCCGTGTAGCCGCCATCGGTGTCGATGTCGTGAAACAGCGCGGGGTCAATCTGGTGGATATCGTACTGCTTGATGCGTTCGGCCGACGGGACAAAGTAGTTGAAGGCAGCTTGAACGTCCTCAAGGTACTCCCAGCGGCTCGGGTCGGTCTTCAAATAGTCCTTGCCGCAAACGAGGACGATGTCCTCCGGCGAGAAATGGGTCATTTGGCGAAAGAAGACCCAGAGCAGCGGCGCTTCGGTCCGGCGAAGAACGATGGGAAGATGGAAGCCGATGAACATCGAATCGTTGGGTCAGTGTGTGCGTACAGGTCAACAACAGCATTCTCGACACTAATGCCGGCGGGTGTCAACTCGGACTTTTTTAGCCGGGGCTGGCAACCGCGTTTCGTTTGCGCGCCTGAATGCTTCTGCGGTATCCGAGCACGACGCGTCCCCTTAATAACGAGTAGAGCAAACGTTTTGGTGCAAAAAAATCGCCGGCGTTGGCATTCGCCGGCGATCACTTTCCGCTTTTATTGGGCGCCCACGGGCGCATTGCTCTAGCGACGTCGCACAAAGATCATCGCCGCGCCGAGCAGGGCGACGGCGAGCAGCGATAGGACTGTCGGTTCGGGAACCGCAGCCAGGCTGCTGTTGTGGTTCACGACGGCCCAGACAACGTGATTCGCGGTGTCCACGCCATAATTGCCTAGTTCGAAGTAGGCCGGATCGTAGGCGTGGTCACCGATGAAGTTGGGGGTGCCGCCGATATTGCCACTGACGGCTGGCGTCCAGAGGTCATCGCTCGTGTTCGGAATACCATCGGCGCCGGGGCTCAGGTAGGCGAGGTAAAGCCGCTTCTGAGCGACGGCGTCTGATTCAGTGAGTCCCCAGATGCCGGAAAGCTGGCCGGGGTCATAGCTCATCTGGATCACGAACGCGTCGGTGCTGCCGTCGCCGTATTTTGGGAGACCGCTAAGGTCCAGGATGTCGCTGATCAGGCCTCCGCCGGAAATGGCTTTCTCGGCTATGGTGCGGGTGCGCCACTGTTCAACGATCGTGGCGTTGGACGCGAGGCTGCCGTCGATGAGAACGGCCTCGGTGCCAAGGACGCCGCCGCCTTGGCTGGATTGAGTCTTGGAGGAAACCGGCAGCGAGGCGAAGTCGTGGTGGGCCGAGACTTCGCCCGTGAGCTTGTTCGCGTCGACGAAACCGCCGATGCCCGCTGTCGCCAGTCCGACATTGGCCGTGTAGTTGAAGTGGACGGCGTACGTACCTTCCCCGTTCAGATTTTCACCGGTGCTGGTCAGGGCGAGTCCGCTGGTGACCTGGCCGTAGGTGGTGGCGCGGAACGTGCCTCCCAGCGTTCGCGAGCCGACATCGTTGGACCCGTCGAAGATACTGGCATCCGGGCTTAGCGTAACGCCGTGGGGATCGGTGAGCAGGGAATTAATGAACGTCACGTCGGTCGTCGTGTCGTGGGTGCCCGAGGTACTGAACGTCATCAGCCGGTCGACCTTCTTGTCCGCTCCCAGCAACACGTTGCCCAGATCAGCGGTTTGGGGGTCGGTAAACGAACGCTTGGTCAGGGAGGCGCCGCTATAAGCGACGACGACATCGGCGTAGTTGCCTTCGCCGGTAAGCCCAGCACCGCCGTTTTCGAGGGTGGTGACCGGCAAGTGCAGCGTGCCGCTCACCGAGCCTGGAGCATACGTTGCCGCCGCAAGATTGTAGGTGGAGGTAACGCTGTTCGCGTTGAAGGCGGTTCCATTGACCTGGATGCGAGTAGCGTTATTGTCATCGCCGCTGGCGGTCGACAGGATAGTGCTGCCGCCCACCGCTTGGCTGGACATGAACCGGCCTAGCGTAATCGGGTCGGCCGTGACCAAGCGCGGAGTGACCACCGTGCCCCCGACGGTGAACGTCAAATCCGTTGATGTGTCCACGCCTGCGCCGCCACTCCCCGTGCCGTAAAGAGTACCGGAGCTGGATAGGAGACCGGTGCTTGTCGTCCTGAAGGTGACGGTGGCGATGTGATTTCCCGTGCCACCCAGGGTTGTGATGCGGGACAGCCCTGGACCGCATGACACGTCCCAGGAATTGGCGGAGCCGTTGCCGTTGGTCTCGTCAACGACTTTCTGAGCGACGTAGTTGAGAATTACCCTGCCAAGATCGAGGTCCGCCGGGTTATCCCAATATGCCACTTTGTCCTTCGCCGTCGCCAAGGAGGAAGCAACCGCAATCGCCGCGATTGCCAGTAAGGTCGCGAAGCACGGCCATGATGGTCGCATTCGCAGTCGGCGGATGTCAAGGAAACGAGTCGCCCCCCTTGCCTGAACACGCATGGTGCCGTAGCTCATATCGACCCTCTCTACGAAAAGAAGTGTGATATCGCCTGCGGTGCACCTCCTGGTGAAAGTTGTCCTTTTGCCGTCCTCTCTGCTTTTTCCGTCTCACGCAGCCTCAGTAGTTCCCCGTTGCGGCGGTATGATTCGTATATCGCCCTAACCGGTCAATAGCGCATATTCTGTTTTTATTATCCAATTACTGCCTGTCAGAATAGTGCGAAGTAGGGAGATGCACGGAACGCGTTGCGGCTAAAGCGGTTCAGACTCGTCGCTCGGGGATCTGCTCGCCGTGCGCTCCGTCGGCAGATGAGGAAGGGGATCGGGCAATTGTCGCTCGGCCGCGCCAGGCAATCACTTAGGACAGGCCCCGCGAACACCCGTTTCGCCGTCGATAATTTGCGGAAACGGCTCTCAGCACAAATTCCCGTCAGGAGCGAGTGGCGAGTGGCCTACCGATATTTGGTGGGAACGTCGCTTTCCTCGTCGAACGAAAAGGCGCGAAATTAATAGGAGCAATATCATGACCGACATGAGTCTCACGAAGGCGCTCGGGCGGTTTAGCGTATGCTCCGCAGCTTTGGCGATCGTTTTGTTGAGCGGCCCAGCGTGTGCCACAATTCTTGTTGACACCGGCAATCCCGACGGGCTGATTGCGACGGCGTCTCGGCCTGGGCCCGGCGCCGGCGGCGGGGCCAATCAGGAGACCGAGAGCGCGGACGATTTCGTGTTGGCGGAAGGCGCCAACGTCACGCAATGCAGCTTCATCGGCCTGTTGCCCGCCGGGGTGGCGTCAAGCAGTGTGGCGGAGGTCCGCGTGCAGTTCTACCGAGTATTTCCCAACGACTCGGACACGAACCGCACACCCAACGTGCCGACGCGGGTCAATTCGCCGTCGGACGTCGAGTTCGCCGATCGGGACTCGGCCGCCGGCAACCTTTCGTTCAGCACAACACTGCTGAGCTCGTCGTTCGCGGCATTGAACAGCGTTGACACGGGAATCCACGCCTCGCCGAACCAGCACACGGGAGGCGAGGGCCAAGTGACAGGGCAGGAGGTTCAGTTTAATGTGACCTTCACAACTCCGCTGTCCCTGCCTGCCGATCACTACTTCCTGGTCCCGCAAGTGCTGCTTTCCGATGCCAACGACCACTTCCTCTGGCTGTCTTCGCCAAAACCGATTGTGTCACCCGGCACGCCTTTTGCGCCTGACCTTCAATCGTGGATTCGCAACGCCGACCTCGATCCGGACTGGCTCCGAATCGGCACGGACATTGTTGGCGGGACGGCGTACAACGCGAGTTTCACATTGAGCGGCGATCTGATTCCGGAGCCGGCGTCGTCTATTGTTTGGTTGGTGGTTGTGGCGATGGGGTTGGTGATTTGCAGAAGCGTCCGGCGCAATGGCGCGCGTCGGCGGGCTGGAGAGGAACTTTGTCCTGAGGCCGCGCCCTTGCGGTAGATTCGACTTTGCTCTTGTTGGCGAGCCACTGCCGCGACATAATGAGGCATCTGCGGCGAGAACGTTGCGGTTGTCGCTGGGCATCATCTTAGGACGGGACAACGCGCAATGAATCGGTTTCGGGCGATGGGACGATCGCTGGCCCATCGCAATTTCCGACTCTTTTTCTTCGGCCAAGGGCTTTCCCTGATCGGCACCTGGATGCAACAGGTGGCGTTGATCTGGCTGGCGTACCGGCTGAGCCACTCGGCCCTGTTTCTAGGACTGGTGGGGTTTGCCTCGCAGGTTCCGGCTGCTCTGATTGCGCCCTACGCGGGCGTGATGACGGATCGGTGGAACCGCCAACGAACCGTGTTCATCGCCCAATTCGCGGCGATGGTTCAAGCGTTCCTTCTTGCCGCGCTGACAATCACCGGTGCGATCTGCGGCTGGCAGGTCCTTCTGCTAAGCATTTTTGCCGGCCTCGTGACCGGCTTCGACGTCCCGGCTCGGCAGAGCTTCCTGGTGCAAATGGTCGACGATCGTACGGATCTGGCCAATGCGATCGCCTTGAACTCGTCGATGTTCAACGCCGCGAGGCTTGTGGGGCCGGCGCTGGCGGGAGTGATGATTCCGCTGTTGGGCGAATGGCCTTGCTTTCTCATCAATGGCCTGAGCTACGTGGCCGTGCTGATTTCGCTGGCGGCGATGCGGATTCGACCGGTCGCCACACCGAGACGCGCGCAAGGAATCGTGGCCGGCTTGAAGGAAGGCTTCCGCTACGTGTGGTCGTCGCCGGCGATCCGTATGGTGCTTTTGCTGTTGGGGCTCGTGAACATGATGTCCATGCCGACGATCGTCCTGCTGCCGCTTGTGGCCGGCGACGTGTTGCACGGCGGGGCAGCCACCTTAGGGCTGCTGACTGCCGCGTTGGGCATCGGGGCGTTGGGGGCGAGCCTCTATCTCGCCGCCCGGCGAAGCGTGCTGGGGCTGGGAAGCGTCATTGCGTGGATGAGCGGCGCGTTCGGTGTTGGGATGGTCCTGCTTTCCTTGTCGCACTCCGTGTGGCTGTCAGCGATGGCATTGCTGGGCGTCGGGTTCGCGATGATCGCGCACATGGCGGCCAGCAACACGATCTTGCAGACGATCGTCGAAGAGGACAAGCGAGGTCGGCTTATGAGCTTCTACACGCTGGCATTTGTCGGCACGTCCCCGCTGGGCAGTCTGCTTGGCGGCTTCCTCGCCAGCCGACTGGGCCCCTTGGCGGCCATCCAATTTTGCGGAATCGCTTGCATCGGCGGTTCCCTGGTCTTCGCCTACGTGCTCCCCAGTCTGCGTCGGTCGGTGCGTCCGATTTACATTCGAATCGGCGTCCTCAAGGCGTCAGCCGAACAGGCAGGCCTGGCGATGCGCGGAAGAAACGAAACGGCGATTCCGCTGAGTCACGTTTCGCAAGGCACGCGCTCGGCGGCCTAAACGGCCAACGCAAAGTGTCCTCGCCAGCGTATTCGCGACCCGACTGGCTACGTCACGCGACCGCTTCTTGCCCGATCGCTTCTATTTTGCGTCGGCCAGACATTTTTGTAGGCGTTGTCTCGCCGGAGAAACCCCTACCTCCATAGTCCCGCGCCGCCGTCCCCTGCCGGCGATCATTGCCGCGGCGTTGGAGGGCGAGATAATTCCTCGCTGTCGCTCTCGGACCGGGACCTCGACGAGGAGGAGCGGGATTGTCATCCAGGAAGGTCGCGAACAATCGCGAGCGCACCGTCCGGTGCCCCTCGCTGACTCTCGACACCAGCATCGACTTGGAGGGGAACGCCTCGCACGAGCGGCTGGTCGTCGACGGTCGCTCGTTGGTTATTAGCAACGGCTGCCCGAAGAAACAACGGCAATGGCCCTTGGACGGCGTGGCCGGGTTTCGGGTGTTGCCGGTTGTCGGTTCCTGCTTTTTGCAGGGCCAGATCGCCGGCCAGTGGGTCGATCTATTGCGACGTCCGGGGCAGGCGGACGCGCATTTGGTGCAAACCGTGGACCGGCTTAACGCCGAGCGGACAGAGCCCGGCGAGGTTCAATCGGATGTGGCGGCGGCAAACGACGGCCAAGAGCCCGAGGGCTCGCAGCATCTAAAACACACACCGTTCACGCTGTCGCTGCTACGTCCTTTTCGAAATAGTATCCTGTTGTTGTTGGCGTTGTCAGCACTTGTCGTGGCCATTCAGGTCATCCCGCCGCAACTGCAGCGAATGCTGGTGGATCGCGTTCTGACGACGGATGCCGTCAAGCAACCGTCGGCGGATTTGCTGCTTCTCTTGGTGGCAATCGTCACCGGGCTTCTCCTGGTTCGGTTGGCTGAGACCCTCGTCACTGTCGGGAAGGGGTACGTTTCCAGTTGTGTCGGGACGGCCATGACGGCCGATCTGCGCGACGCGCTGGTTGAGAAGCTGAACTCGCTGCCGCTGGCCTTTCACGATCGAAACCAAGTCGGCGTGCTCATGAGTCAGGTAGCGTATGACACCGAGACGCTGCACACACTCGTCTACCACATGACCAGCGGGTTGTTGTTGCAGTCGTTTCAACTGGTGGGCATCAGCATCGCTCTTTTTTGCCTTAATCCGAAACTGGCTGCGATCACCCTGCTGCCGATGCCGCTGATCTTTGCAGGGAGTTGGTACTTCGCCCGGTATCTGCAACCACGGCAGCACCACTACTGGGAAGCTGTGGGCAAACAGGCGTCGGCCCTGATGGGGATGCTGTCCGGCATCCGGGTGGTCAAATCGTTTGTGCAGGAGGAGCGAGAGGTTCGTCGCTTCCGCCAATCGAGCCGACGCCTGCGCAACTCGCGGCGAACGGTCGACGTGTCGACCTCTGCCTTTACAGGGGCGATGGGTCTGCTTTTCGCGATGGGCGGGCTCGCGGTGTGGTATATCGGCGGCCGTGATGTGCTGGCGGGAACAATGACGCTCGGATCGTTAATGGCGTTTCTAGCCTATCTAGCGATGTTCTATGCGCCGCTCACATCCATCGCCGAATCGACCGGCTGGTTCGCCAATTTTCTCGGCACGAGTCGCCGCATCGGCGACGTGCTGAAAGTCCCTAGTGAGAACGGCGCGATTCATTCGAGCGATCCCGCCGAGCGCGGCCCAGGGCATCTCGAAGTCGAACATCTCTGGTTCAGCTACGAAAGGAGCCGGCCGGTCTTGAAAGACGTGAGCTTCGCTGTTCGACCGGGCGACATGCTGGGCGTCGTGGGACGCAGCGGCTCCGGCAAGTCCACGTTGGTCAGCTTGCTGGCACGACTCTACGAACCAGACTCGGGCAAGATTCGGCTCGACGGCGTCGACGTTCGACAGATGAGCCCCCGCGCGTTGCGGCGTCACATCGGCATGGTGCCGCAAGATCCTTTCCTGTTCCGGGGGACGGCGGCGGAGAATATCTCCTACGGCAACGCGGAGGCATCGCCGGAGCAGGTCCTGCAAGCGGCAGTAGAGGCTGACGCCCACGACTTTTTGATGGACATGCCCTTGGCCTACTCGACGCAGTTAAGGGAAGGCGGAGCGGGGCTCTCGGGGGGGCAACGCCAGCGGCTGTCAATCGCTCGCGCGCTGCTTTTCGATCCGCCCATTCTGATTTTGGACGAGGCGACATCGAACATCGATTCCGAATCGGAAATTGCCATTTGTCGCACGCTTCGGCGATGGACTCAGCGGCGGACCGCGATCGTTATTTCGCATCGGATGTCGACACTCCGCGGAGCGGATCGCTTGCTGGTGCTCGAGGAAGGCCGACTTGTGGAGCAGGGAACGCCGCACGAACTTTTGGCGCAGCGAGGGACCTACAGCCGACTGGCCGGTCTGCAGGGAGCGGCTGCCGCGACCGACGCCGAAGTTCCTCCGATCGACCAAGACGGCCCGGATTCGGTTGCGTCGACGGATGATGGCGGCGAAAGCGCTTTGCGCCAAAGCAGCGGGGCTGCGGCAAACCGAGACATCCGATGGCTCGATCCGAGCCAGACGACCATCGTGCGTGATCCGCAGGGTGGCTTTGCGTCCGATGCGATGCCGACTGCATGAGCGGCGTGCACGCTGTCCGGGCGTTTCCGACGCTGTATGACCATCAATACATTAGTCTTCGCTACCGCCAGACCTCGGGGAGAGTGCAGGAAATCGGGATCATCGATGAATTGCACCGCTGGCCGCCAACGGTTCGAGAGGCGATCGAACAAACGCTACGGCGACAGTATTTGTTGCGTCGGGTGCGCGAGATTCGCCAAATTCGCACGCGCGAGAACGCGTTGACGATGCTGGCAATCACCGATGGCGGTTCTGCGACCATTCGCCTCGACAAGCCTGGCGAAGGCGCTCAGCCCTTCGCGTCCAACGGATTGCTGCTAATCGATTCCGGCGGGCACTACTTCGTTATTTCCAACCGAGACACGCTTCCTCGACGGCAGCAACGCCTTCTTTCGCTCTACTTCGGAGACTGACGCCGTGAAGCTCGAAGAACTTCGTCGCCGTGCCCGGCAGCTTGCCGAGTCGCCCCACGCGCTGGGCGGGTCGAGTCGCACGCGGTTGCTGGAGCGGCTCGACGCGAATGCGCGACGAATTCGAGACTCCTACCGACGAGTGAAGCAACTAGCGGAGAATGATGGGACGATCGCCGAGGCCGGCACATGGCTTTTGGACAACTACTACCTTATTCAGGAACAGATTCGCGTCGCACGGCACGATCTCCCTCGCGGCTACAGCCGAGGACTACCACAATCGCTTGAGGGAACGTGCCGAGGTCTGCCGCGCGTCTACACATTGGCGTTGGAATTGTTCGTTCGCATTGACGGGCGGTTGAACCGAAGACGCCTCCGCGAGTTCCTCGACGCCTATCAAAGCGTTGGCCCACTGACGCTGGGCGAACTTTGGGCAGTTCCGATCATGCTACGGCTAGCGGCGATTGAGACACTGGCCCACGTCGCGAAGCGCATCGGCGCGTGCCAACAAGGCGCACTGGGAGACGCGGCCGACGTCCGCGCGATACGCGATGGCGTCGCAAGCCTTCGCATGCTGGGAGCGCTGGATTGGAAGCAGCTTGTCGAGCGCGAGAGCGCGGTCGAGCAGATCTTGCGGAGCGATCCCGCCGGCATCTACGAGCGAATGGATTTCGGCAGTCGCGACCGCTACCGTCACGTTGTAGAGCGACTGGCTCAGCATAGCACGCTAAGCGAGCAGGACGTTGCCAAGTTGGCGTTGGAACTTACCAACACTGCAGACGGCCGCGACGACGGCGCCGGTCGACCAGCAACGACGGCGGTCGCCGAGATCCGTCGCCATGTCGGCTATTTTCTCGTCGACGAGGGGCTCGGCGAACTGGAACGACTCGTGAACTATCGGCCGGAGCGGC
>JAJFUI010000202.1 GCA_021372555.1 Planctomycetaceae bacterium
CGATCCCCGCAAACGCGAAATCGTTGGCTACAACAGCGATCGGCTCTCCGCCAACCTCGGCCTCCCGCTGCCCAACTTCAAAGGCTATTTCGTCATCGAACTGGACTCGCCCATCGACTCGGCGGGCACGTACCTCGGCACAAAACTTACCGAAGGCTCGCTCGAAGCTCGTGGCGATCAGGTCGGCGGCTATGTGCGTCTTGCGCCGACCGAACGTATCGTTAAGTTGCGAATCGGCGTCTCCTTCATCAGCATCAATCAGGCGAGGCAGAACCTACAAAGCGAGATCCCGCATTGGGATCTTGCACGAACCAAGGTCGAAAACCGTGCCGCATGGAATCGCCAACTTTCGAAGATTCGCGTCACCGGCCAGGACCACAAAGCCAAACGCATCTTCTACACGGCGATGTACCACAGCCACTTGTATCCGCGCACATTCTCGGAAGGTGGCCAATACTACAGCCCCTTCGACGACCGGATCCACGACGGCGTCGCATACACCGACTACTCGCTTTGGGACACCTTTCGCGCTGAGCACCCCTTGCTGACACTCACAGCGCCAGAGCGGGTCGGCGACATGATCACGTCACTGCTGCAAGCCTATCGTGAGGGCGGGCGGCTGCCCAAGTGGCCAAATCCCGGTTACACCGGCATCATGATCGGTTCGCACGCCGACGCCGTTATCGCCGACGCCTGGGTCAAAGGCCTGCGGGGCTTCGACCTCAAGCTCGCTTACGAGGCCGTGCGCAAAAACGCGATGGTTCCCCAAGTGGGCGACGAAACAAACAGGTGGGCAGATCGCCAGCCGAATAACCGATGGCCCGAAACACGCGGCGGACTCTCGTGGTACATCAAGCTCGGCTACGTCCCCGAGGATCGCACCGACGAGTCCGTCTCGCGAACAATGGAGTTCGCCTACGACGATTTCTGCGATGCCCAGCTAGCCAAGGCCGTCGGCGCAATGGATGACTACAAGATGCTGATGTCACGCAGCAAGAACTACCGCAACGTCATCAAAAACGGCGACCTCTGGGCTCGAACATCGCAAGGGCGCTGGATCGCGCCCAAGAACGCCAAGCGTCCGCTCACCGAGGGCGACTCGTGGACTTATCTGTTCTGCGCCATGCATGACGTTCCCGGACTCATCGAAGCCCTCGGCGGCCCAAAAGCATTTATCAAAAAACTCGACGAGAACTTCGATGGCAACCACCATCGCCACGATAACGAGCCCGGCCACCATTATCCGTACCTTTACAACTACTGCGGGCAGCCCTGGAAAACGCAACAGCGCGTGCGGGAAGTCGATCACAAGAATTACTTCGATACGCCCGTCGGCATTACGGGCAATGACGACTGCGGCCAAATGTCCGCCTGGCACGTCTTTAGCTCCATCGGTTTCTACTCCGTAACGCCCGGCGCCGAACTATACGCCATCGGTTCGCCGATGTGGGATAGCGTGACGATTTCCATCGACGCCCCCTATGCGCCCGCGACCTTTCGCGTCATCGCCGAAAACCAGTCGGCCCAAAACATCTATATCCAATCCGCGACGCTCAACGGCGATCCGCTCAATACGCCGTTCCTAAAACACTCCGATATCGTCCGCGGCGGCCAACTCCGTTTCGTCATGGGACCGAAGCCAAATCCGCGCTGGGGCATTGATGGCCAGACGTCCCATGCCGCGCGGTAATGCCCACAACGCACCCCAACTTTGTTCATCCCTATTTTTTACAGTCGCAAATGGATCGTTGAGGGGCCCATGCCGCTAATCTCCCAACGGAACCACGGTGTCCATTGCGACATTAACGACCGGGTTATAACTAATTGATCGCCCATAAAAGCATTTTCCACTTTTCACGCCGATTGCCATTGCCTTTTTGATTCACCTTGTCATACTGACGGAACAGGAGTCGGTCGGTCAGCGCCCGCTTTAGCGCAGCGTCGGTCGGCCGGGAAACGCACGCTTGCCGAGCGAATCCGAAACTCCCCTCGTCTTTCATGTAATCAGGTTCGCTAGCCCGTCGAGACGATGGGGTCGGCGCAGTGCGGTTCCCGGGCGATACCGGCTTGCCATGCGGCCAGCTTGACCGATCGTAAGACGGGAGGGCAGCGTGAATACCTGGTTGACGTTCGGATTGACGCGCGACGAAGAAGATCGCTTTAGGCGGTCTCAGCTCGCCGCAGATCTTCGTCAAACGCAAATCTGCATTCTTCTCGTCGCAGCGCCCAGCGTTCTCTTCCTCGCTAACGACTTTTTCTTCGCGGGTCCGTCCTGGCCCTTCTATGCCATGATGGCTTGGCGGCTGGCGCTCCTCGTCTATTCGCTGCTGCTGATCGCGTACCTTCGGACCGCAACCACCTACCGTCAATGCGACCGGGCCGTCTTCGCGTGGGAGGTGGTCGTCGCCCTGTCGATCGTGGGCCTCGCCGCAACTCGGCCCCAAGGCTACTTGGCCCACGCGATGGTGGCCGTCACCGCCGTTTTCGTGTTCATGCTCGTCATTCCAACGCGGTTTGTCAGCCAACTCGCAGTTTCGACGATCATCGTTCTCGGAGAAATGGCGATCGTCTTCCAGTATTCGTTAAGAGACTGGCAGCCGCCAACGCTTGCCGTCCTGCTCAGTCTGCTCGTAGGGCCCCTTGTGGCGGTTTTCGCCTCGCGGCAGTTCCATGGCTCACGGCGCAAGGCGTTTCTTGCAACCCAGCGGGCCGAGACCGCCGCCGCCGCGGTGAAAGACGCCCACGCGGCCCTGGAGACGCGAATCCACCAGCGTACGGCGGAGCTGGAAAACACGATCGAGTCGGTAAGAACCGAACGGCAGCGATTTCGCGATGTGCTAGACCGATTGCCCGCCTATCTCGTTCTCTTGGCGCCCGATTATCGCGTGCCCTTCGCCAACCAGTTCTTCCGCGAGCGTTTCGGCGGCCTGGACGGCGAATCCTGCTTCACCTATCTCTTCAATCGCTCCGGCCTAGGCGAGGACGGCGAAACCTTTCGCGTCCTCAAGACCAACGTGCCGCACCGCTGGCACTGGACCGGTCCCGATGGAAGTCACTACGAGGTCTACGACTTCCCCTTTGCCGACATCGACGGCTCTCCTTTGGTCATGGAAGTCGGTGTCGATATTACCGAGCGAAAGCGGGCGGAGGCCGAGGTCAAGAAACACCAAGATCATTTGGAGGATCTTGTCCGCCGCCGCACGGAACAACTGAGCCTCGCGATGACCGAAGCGCGACAGCAGGCCGAAGCAGCCACAAAAGCCGCAGACGTCATACGCCATCTCTCGCGGTTCCCCGAAGAGGATCCCAATCCACTGCTCCGAATCGCCCGCGACGGAACAATCTTGTACGCCAATCGGGTCAGCAACCCCTTGCTGGCCCACTGGGGGCTTTCAACGGGCCAATGTCTCGTCCCCAGTTCCGCAGGCAGACTGGCGGCAATTATCGACGCCGGAAAGACCATCGAGGAAGAAGTCACTTGCGGCGACAGGACCTTCTCCTGCACCCTCGCGCCAATCACCGAGGAAAAATATGTCAACATCTACGGCCGCGATGTTACCGAAAGCAAAAGCGCGGAAAACGCCCTCCGGCAAGCCAAGGACGATTGGGAGCAAACCTTTAATACAATCCCCGACTTCGTAGCCATCCTCGACCAGGACCATCGCATCCTCCGTATCAATCGCCCCATGGCCGACCGCTTGGGCCTGACACCCCAGCAGTGCGTCGGATTGCACTGCTATGAGGCCATCCACGGGCTCAAGGAGCCGCCAGACTTCTGCCCGCACGCTCGAACATGCCAGGACCAGCGCGAGCACACCGTCGAGATGCACGAGCCGCGCCTCGGAGGCCACTTCCTTGTCAGCACGACGCCCCGCTTCGACGAGCGAAAACGACTCATCGGCGCCGTCCACGTCGCCCGCGACATTACCAGACGCAAGCAAGACGAGGACTCCCTGCGCGAGGCCAAAGCGACTGCCGAAGCCGCCAATGTGGCCAAAAGCCAGTTCTTGGCCAACATGAGCCATGAACTGCGCACGCCGATGAACGCCATTCTAGGAATGATCGACCTGGCCCGCGAGAAAGCCACCGGTTCCACCGTCCAGGACTGCCTGCAAACCGCCAAGGGATCGGCCGACCTGCTGCTTGCCATCCTCAACGATCTGCTCGACTCGGCCAAAATCGAGTCCGGCAAGCTCGAGCTCGAATCGGCCCCGTTCAGTCTGCGACAGTTGCTCGAAAATATCACGCGGACGCTCACTCTTCGCGCCCGCGAGAAGGGCCTGACATTCCTCTGCAACGCAGCGACCGAACTCCCAGATGCTGTGATCGGCGACCAGGTGCGGCTGCGGCAGGTGCTCTTCAACCTGGCCGAAAACGCGGTCAAATTCACAACCCGCGGCCAAGTAGAACTCAGCGTTCGCCCGCTCCCAGCGTCTGTCACAGGGCAAAAAACCGCTGGCAACCACACCGTCGATCTGGAGTTTGCCGTCCGGGACACCGGCGTTGGCATACCAGAGCCCCAGCGACGCCGCATCTTTGATCCGTTCACTCAGGCGGATGCCTCGACCACTCGACGTTTCGGCGGCACCGGGCTCGGCCTGACCATTTCCTCCAGCCTTGTCCGCCTCATGGGCAGCCATATCGACGTCGATAGCGAGCTTGACCGAGGAAGCACCTTCCGGTTCGCGTTGCGCCTGCCGCTGGCGGCCCAATTGCCGGCCGAAGCCGAGCCCACGCCGCTCTCAGCCGCGCCCTGTTCCACGCTACGAGTGCTCCTCGCCGAGGACAATCCCGCGAATCAGAAGTTGGCCGCCTACGTCCTGCTTGATCGCGGACACACCGTCGACTTCGCACACGATGGGCATCAAGCAATCGCCATGGCGACGCAGACCCACTACGACGTCGTCTTGATGGATGTGCAAATGCCGGAACTCGACGGTTTCCAAGCCACGAAGGCCATTCGCGCCCATGAGGCGGCCAACACCCGGACACCGATCATCGCCATGACGGCCTATGCGACCGACGACGATCGCGAGCGGTGCTTGGCCTCCGGCATGGACGCCTACTTGTCGAAGCCCCTCGATAGCCGCGAGCTCATCACGCTCGTTGAACGATTCGCCCGAGGACAAGCGGCCGACGCCACCGCGCCGGGCGGAGCCGATCGGGCAAGCCATCCCGTCGCTGTCTTCAGTTACCCCTTGGCCCTGAAACGGTGTTGCAACAAGCAGGACCTGCTCCGCGAAGCGATCACCTTCTTCCTCAGCGACGTCGACGGCGCACTCGCTCAAATGCGCGCCGCTCTTCGACGCGGCGATCTCAAGGAGGTCGGCCGCCTGTCGCATCGCATGAAGAGCACGCTCGTCTATCTCGCCGCCGAACCTGCAACGCGGGCCGCCGCCGAGGCTGAACGCTTCTTGAACGAGCCCGGCGACCCCGCTGACGCTGAAAACGCCGTCGCCTCGTTGGAGCAGTCCTGCAATTCGCTAAAAGCAGCTATCGCCGAGCACCGGCTTGACGACTGAATCCCGCCTCAGCCGTCCGCTGGCGACGCCCTCGCCCATGTGTTAAGCTGCCGTTAATCGCGCGGCGCACCGCTGAACATAAAGTAGGAGACAATATGCAACGGCCACTCTACATGACGATCTTGGGCATGTTTTGCTCGCTGGCGATCCTGCTGACGATCAGTCCCGCCCCAGCCGCCGAGCCCGAGTGGGTCACGGTCGCCGGACCGCGCTGTCCGCTCATCCGCAAGCAGTTCACGATCGACGCCGAGCCAACCAAAGCCGTGGTGCGAATCGTCGGCCTAGGGCATTTCCAACTGCGAGTCAATGGACGCAAGGTCGGCGACGCCGCCATCCGTCAACCCTGGTCCCAATACAACAAGACCATCTACTACGAGGAACTCGATGTCACGTCGCTGCTGCACAAAGGCACGAACGCCGTCGGCGTGATGCTGGGCAATTCGTTCTGGGTCAACCCGCCCGCGCCAAAAGGAAGATACCACAAGGAGGGCGCGGAAACCGACTTCGGCCAGCCATTCCTCCTCTGGGTCGATGCCGACATCAAAACGGCCGACGGTCGCCATACGCGTCTCGGCGCCGACGCAAGCTGGAAAACCGCCGACGGACCGATCACCTTCAGCCACCTCTACGCCGGCGAAGACTACGACGCCCGACTTGAGCAGCCGGGCTGGGACGCACCGGGCTTCGATGACCACGCCTGGACCACGGTCGCAACGGCCGCCCCGCCAGCCGCGAAACTCGAAAAACAGTCGTGGCCGCCGATCCGCGAGCAGGAGGTCTTTCCGGCCAGGCAAATTGTGCCCAGTCGGCCTGGCGCCTTCCATGCCTTCTTCGCCCAGAACGCCTCCGGTATGGTGCGATTCACCGTCGAGGGCAAAGCAGGCCAAAGCTTCACCGTGCAGCCTTCCGAGTATCGCACCGACGCCGGCGAGTTTATGAAGCCGCTGTGGGGCGCGCCGGTCCTCTGCCGCTACACGCTCAAAGGCGGCCAACCCGAAAAGCACCAGTGGCTCTTCTTTTACCACGGCTTCCAAGCGGTCGAAATCGTCGGCGCCGTCGCCGCCGGGCAGCCGAACCCCGACGGCCTCCCCGTCATTCGCCGCCTCGAATTGGTCCACACGCGCACCGATCTGCCGGAGGTCGGGCAGTTCCGCACCTCAAGCCTGCTCTACAACGACACCCATCGCCTGATCGATTGGGCAGTCCGTTCCAATATGTCGTACGTCATGACCGACTGCCCCCACCGAGAAAAGCTCGGCTGGCTCGACTGCTGGTTGTTGGCCCCGACATACAACTACCGCTACGACTGCCGCGACTGGCTCGCCAAGGTCGCACACGACATTCGCGATGCGCAAGAGCCATCCGGGCGGATCCTGACGGTTGCCCCCTCCTACCCCGGTACCCGCTTCCCCGGCCCGTTCCACTGGACGCCCGAGTGGGGCGCCGCCGGCGTCATGCTTCCCTGGCATCACTACGTTTGGTACGGTGATCCAAGCATTCTTCGCGACAACTACGACTGCATGAAGCGGTTCGTCGACTTCGTAGCATCGACGTCGAAAGATGGCATTGCCCCGGCCGGGCTCGGCGATTGGTGCGATTATGGGCACGGCAAGCCACCGGGCCAAAGCTACTTCACGCCGACTGATCTGACCGCCACGGCCGTGCAAGTAATGTGCATTGATGCCGTCACCCGCGCGGCCGAGGTCCTCGGCCGAACCGATGACGTGACGCGCTATCGTGCCCTCCGCGAAACGACAGCCGCCGCGTACCTGAACCGCTTCTACGACGCGAAACGTCACGTTTTCACCAACCACGGCTCATGCCAGTGCGCCAACGCCATTTCGCTCGAAGCCGGACTAGTCCCGGACAACGACAAGAAGGCCGTCGTAGACGCCATCGTGGCCGATCTGGCTGCGCGCGGCTGGCAGCAGACGCCAGGCGACGTCGGCCATGTGTTCTTTATTCGCGCCCTGGCCCGCAACGGCCGCTCCGACGTTCTGCACCACGTCTATTCACGAGACGGCGTAGGCAGCTACGGCGGCATTCTCCAAAAGGGCCTGACCGCCATGCCGGAGACGTGGGACGCGATGAACGACGGCTATCAGTCGCAAAACCACGCCATGCTCGGGCACGTCATCGAGTGGTTCTACGGCTACGTGGCCGGCATCCGCCAGCAGCCCGGCAGCGTCGGCTGGAAGCGCGTGTTGATCGCCCCCGAGCCCCGTCCGTTGACCGAGGCGACGGCCAGCGTCACGAGCCCCGCCGGCCGCATCGTCAGCCGCTGGCGCGTCGTCGACGGAAAGTTCCATCTCGACGCCGAGATTCCGTCCGGCGTGACAGCCGAACTTGTCCTCCCCGACGGCGTGCGCAAAGCCGTCGGCCCCGGCCATCACACGCTCGAATCGGGCCGATAGTACTGTACATCCTCACGCACTGTTTAGCCGCCGCCCGCACGGCGGTGCAGTTCGCCAATTGGAACATTTAGCCGCCGCCCGCACGGGGATACAGTTCGTGAATCGGAAGGTTTAGCCGCCGCCGGCACGGCGGTGTCAGGGCCGACGTTCCGGCCGCCGCTAAGCGGACATTCGGGGCCGCGCATAGCACTTCGCTCGCTGACGTTGACAATCGCGCGTCAATGCCCCACAATCGCCGCTGTTCTAGTGGCAATTTCCGTTGCTCCACGACTCGCGCTAGGAGGGTCCTTATGCGGCACAGAGTCTCTTTCGCCGTTCTTGTTACTCTCAATCTCGGCATGTCGATCGGTCCAGCCATTGCCGCCGACCAATCCGACGGCACCGTCTCCGGCACGGGCGTCGTCACGGTTCGGCCGACGCCGACGCGGCTGCGGATGCAAATGCAGTTCGAGGCGTACGGCAAAACACCCGATGCGGCCGTGAAGAATCTCAACTCGCGCCGCGAGGCGATGGCCGCGCGGCTGAAGGAACTGAAGGCCGACTCGGCGTCGATCACGTTTGTCGGGCCGCGAGTGGGGCCTTTCGTTCGGACGGGACCCGTTCCGCCCGGATACGGCACCCCAATGCCTTCGTACACGCCAGCTGTACCAACTGCGACAGCCACGCCTGTGTATCCGTCGGAGGATACTCCTGCCCCGGCGCCGACCACCGAGGCGCCAACACTCCAGCCGGTACCAGCGCCGGGGAGCAGCGCGCCGCCAACAACGCCGCCACCCATCGCGACATCGGGGCGTCCTTCCTCCCGCCAGCCGGCCAAGACCTTGCCAAAGCTGTTCACGGCTTCCACCATCGTGCGGGCGGAATGGGCATTGCCGGCCGACGAGGGTCGCGATCGCCTGGCGGCTGTCGCGGCGGACATCGAGCAGAAGGTTCGCGAGGCTAACCTCGCGTCCGGAGCCGCTAACGGGCTTTCGGGCGAAGAGCAAGAACTGCTTGAAGAGGCGAGTGTGTCCGCAGTGCCGCAAACCTTGACCCCGTATTCTCCGGTGGCGCCAACTATCACGCCGGGATCGACCACCGCCACGCCCACCTTCGTCTTCGTCGCGAAACGCCCCGACGATGAGCGCAAGGCCGCCCTCGCCGAGGCCTGTGCCCGGGCGAAAAGGGAGGCTGCGGAATTGGCCCATGCCGTCGGCGCCAAACTCGGGCCGATCACTTCCGTCACTAGGCAATTCTCGCCCAGCACCGATTTGCCATCGTTCGCCCCGGTCATCTCGCCGGGCATCCAAATAGTAGTGACCGGACAGAGCGAATCCGAAGTCGTCGCGACCGACGCCAGTATGCTGGAAAGCAGCATCAGCGTTGCGATAACCTACCGTCTCGTGCCGGACGAGAAACGGTAATTCGCCTGTCCTGAAATCTGCCCTTGTCGCGCCGGACAAAGCTGGCTAAGCTTGACGGCTTGTCATCATTTGTCCAACCGACGGGACGGCGGCGACGCTGCGACCAAGATGGACCTCGGTGTCCGCGATTGTGCTCAACTGCTGAAAGTCTCCGAGAAGACAGTCTACCGTTGGGTCAAGCAGGGCAAGCTGCCGGCCTATCGAATCAACGAGCAGTACCGCTTCAATCGGGCCGAATTGCTCGAATGGGCCACCTCCCAACGGCTCAATGTCTCGGCCGACATCTTCGCCGAGCCCGACGGCGACGGCCCCGTCGTTAGCCTCACCGACGCCCTGAAGGCCGGCGGAATCCATTACCGCCTAGGCGGCGCCGACAAGCTTTCCGTGCTCCAGGAACTCGTCGACGTCATGCCCCTGCCGGATCAGGTCGATCGGCAGTTTCTGCTCCAGGTGCTGCTCGCCCGAGAATCACTCGGTTCGACTGCCTTGGGCAACGGTATCGCGGTCCCGCACGTCCGCAACCCGATCGTGATGCACATCTCGCGACCGATGATCACGCTCTGCTTCCTCGAGCAGGCAATCGAGTTCGGCGCGCTCGACGGCCAGCCGGTGCACACGCTGTTCACGATCGTCAGCCCGACGATCCGGGCGCACCTGCATCTGCTCTCCCGCCTCGGTTTCGCGCTGCGGCAGCCGTCGTTCGCCGAGGCGATCGCCAAGCAAGGCTCCCGCGACGCAATTCTTGCCGCGAGCCAGTCGGTCGATCAGAGCATCCCGCCGCCGGCGTCACACGCCTAGAAAGTTCTTCGCCTCATGGATTGGTTTTTAACAGCGTTGGCGATTCTGTTGGCCAGCGGCGTCCTGTCGGCCCTCGTCGGCCGAAGCGCCAAAGCCGCGTGCATTGTCGGCGCGGCCGGCAGCGTGCTGGGCGGCGCGGTAGCGCTGATTCCAGCCATCTCGGTGCTCCTGAGCGGCCAATCCCAATCGCTCCAACAGCCTTGGCCGCTCCCCTTAGGTTCGGCCAACATGGCCATCGATCCCCTGAGCGCGGTCTTCGCCGTCGTCATTGCCGTCGTCACCATGCTTGCCGCGATCTATGGCAGTGGGTATCTGCAATCCCACAACGGAGTCGCGACAGTCAGAAAGAATCTCGGCGCTTCCTGGTTCTTTTTTAACCTGCTCGCGGCCAGCATGTTGCTCGTCGTGGCCGCGCGGAACGGCGTCCTGTTCCTGATCAGTTGGGAGCTGATGTCCCTCGCCTCGTTCTTCCTCGTCGCGTTGGAGGACGAAAAGGAAAGCGCCCGCCGCGCCGGCTGGACCTACCTCGTAGCAATGCACCTCGGCACCGCATTTCTGCTGGCGTTGTTCGTACTGCTCGGAAGAAACGCCGGATCGCTCGACTTCGCTCGGTTCTCGACTGCCGGAGCGAGCAGCGGCGTCCTGTTTGTCCTCGCCATCATCGGTTTCGGCGCCAAGGCTGGCTTCATTCCGATGCACGTCTGGCTGCCGGAAGCTCACCCCGCGGCTCCCTCGCACGTCTCGGCCGTGATGAGCGGCGTGATGATCAAGACCGGCATCTATGGCCTGCTGCGAACGCTCACCATAATCGGTCCGCCGCCGCCGTGGTGGGGCTGGACGCTGCTGGCCATCGGCGTTGTCTCCGGCGTGCTCGGCGTCCTCTACGCCCTGTCGCAGCACGACCTCAAGCGGCTGCTGGCCTATTGCAGCGTGGAAAACATCGGCATCATCACCCTCGGTCTCGGCGTTGGCGTGCTCGGCGTCAGCTACCACAATCCAACGATGGCGGCCCTCGGATTCACTGGTGCTCTGCTTCACGTAGTCAATCATGCTCTCTTCAAGAGCTTGCTGTTCCTTGGCGCCGGCTCCGTGTTGCACGCAACCCACACCGGCGAGATCGACCGCTTGGGCGGCCTGCTAAAACGCATGCCAACCACCGGCGCAACGTTCCTGATCGGCGCGGCGGCCATCTCGGGCCTGCCGCCGCTCAACGGTTTTGTCAGCGAGTTCCTCATCTATTTCGGCGCGGTCACTGGCTTTGCCCAAGAATCCAGCGTCCCGTCCGGCTGGCCCTTAATGAGCATTCTCGTAATTGGCGGACTCGCGCTAATCGGTGGCCTGGCATCCGCCTGCTTCACCAAGGCCTTCGGTATCGTCTTTCTCGGCGAGCCACGCGGCCCCGAAGCCGCCCACGCCCACGAAGCCGGCGCGGCGATGCGATGGCCGATGGTCGCGATAGCCAGCCTCTGCGCGCTCATCGGATTGGCAGCCCCCTGCTGCCCGATGGTCCTCCAGCCGGCCGTCGCCACACTTGTGCCCAATGTGCCCAGCGACGTCGCTGCCATCGCCACCCGACCACTAACCTGCGTGGCCGTCGGGTCATGCATCTTCCTTGGACTCATCGTGTTCCTTGCCTGCGTTCGGCGACGCTTGTTAGCCGGTCGAACCGTCGGCCGAACCGTCACCTGGGGCTGCGGTTATCCCGCCCCGACGCCGCGAATGCAATACACGGCCTCGTCGTTTTCCCGCCCGCTCACGCTTCTCTTTCGCCTGTTCCTACAGCCCCGCGACGACATTCATCCGCCGCAAGGGCTTTTCCCCGAACGTGCCGCCCTCCGCACCCACTCGCCCGACATGTTCCGGCGATATATCTATCAACCGCTCTTCGCCGGCGTGGTTTGGCTGGCCGGAAAGCTGCGATGGCTGCAGGAGGGCCGCATCCAGATTTACGTGCTCTACATCGCC
>JAJFUI010000225.1 GCA_021372555.1 Planctomycetaceae bacterium
CTCCAATGCGGGGCCGTAGCTCAGTTGGGAGAGCGCCTGGTTTGCATCCAGGAGGTTGAGGGTTCGATCCCCTTCGGCTCCACTCCATACGACCCGTTGACCAGCGTTGTCAGCGGGTCTTTTCGTTTGACCAGGCAAGCACCTAAGGCGATAGCGTCATTCGCCCCCGATTTCTCGGCCGTGCGTGCCGCCTTGTCGTGTGTTGCGGTGCGGCCGTCTCGCTGCAGCCGCGGGAGGGATTCGCAAGCGAACTCCTGTACCCATAAGCCTGCCGGTCAGGCGTTTCACGCACTACGGCAACAATCCCTGCTGCGGCCCCCAATCGCTTCTCGCGTTGCAGAAGGCGGGGGATTGGGTGATAATGCGGGGAAAATGGCGACGGCCGTGGGTGGGGCAGGCTCAGGCGGCTGTTGGCCGAGGGCTATTGGTTGGGTGATTGCCGATGACGCCACACTCGTCTTCTCCGCTTCCGGCTTCCCCTGGCGAAGTCGATCTTTCCGGGCGGCAGCTTGGGGACTTTCGGTTGCTGCGGCGGCTGGGACGCGGGGCAATGGCCGAGGTGTATCTGGCGGAGCAGGAGCGGCTAAAGCGGCGGGTTGCGATCAAGATCCTACGGCCGGAACTGGCTGGGGATCGGATGTACCTGAAGCGGTTCGAGTTGGAGGCGCAGGCGGCAGCCTCGCTGGTGCATGCCAACATCGTGCAGATTTACGAGGTCGGCTGCATCGACCAGTTGCACTATATCGCCCAGGAGTACGTGCAAGGTCAGAACTTGCGAGACTACGTGGCGCGGCATGGGCCACCGGACTTGCCGCACGCCCTGTCGATCATGCGGCAGGTGGCTGCGGCGTTGGCGAAGGCCGCGGAGCGCGGGGTGGTGCACCGGGACATCAAGCCCGAAAACATCATGCTTACGGCCAGCGGCGAGGTGAAGGTGGCCGACTTCGGGCTGGCTCGATGCACGCGCGAGGGCGTGGCCAATGATTTGACGCAGATTGGCATCGCCTTGGGCACGCCGCTTTACATGAGTCCCGAGCAGGTGGAAGGAAAGTCGCTGGACCCGCGCAGCGACATCTATTCGCTGGGCGTGACGTGCTACCACATGCTGAGCGGGTCGCCGCCGTTCGACGGGGAGACGGCGTTAGGCGTGGCCGTGCAGCATTTGAAGGCGAGGCCACGGCCGCTGGAATCGCTGCGGCCCGATCTGCCGCCGGCGCTGTGCCGGATTGTGCATCAGATGTTGGCGAAGGATCCGGGGCAGCGGTTCGCGTCCGCGCGAGACTTGCTGCGCGAGCTGCGACGGGTGCAGTTGGAGCATTTTGGCGATGACTGGCCGGAAGACCTGCCCGCCTGGGAGTCGTTGGCGGTTGAGACGCCGGCTGATCCGCGTGTGGCAGTGACGCGGCAGCTTGAAGGACTAATGAAATCGGCGGCGGATTTGCGGCCGCGGCGACGACGATGGGGATGGGTGGCTGCGGGCATGGTTGCCGCGACGATCGCGGGCGCTGCGGCCGCGTGGTGTCTGGTGACGCCGCGGTCGCTGTTGGCCGATGCCGAGAACGCCCAACCGGCAATCCCGCGGCAGCCGACGGTATTGCGGCAGTGGTACTTGGCTAGTCAGATCGGGACGGAGGCGGCTTGGCAGAGCGTGATTGACTACTTTCCGCAGAAGGAAAACAGGTACATCGTGTCGCGGGCGAGGGAGCAGTTGGCGTTGGTTTATGTCTACGATTTGAAGCTCGATCGGGCGATGAGCGTCTTTGACGATCTGGCGAAGCGTGGCGACGACGAAGTGGAGTTGCGAGCGTTTGGCTTGGCCGGGCAGTGCATCGTGCTCAGTCTCCGCGGGGCGTATAGCGAATCAGTCGCCGCGCTTCAGCAACTCCTGCCGATACAAGACAAGCTGCCACGGGATCAGCAATCGCCAATCAGGACCCTGCTGCGGAGCGCGATCAGCAAGAACCGTTCGCAGTTGGGACCGCAGACGGCCCGCGATTGGGACAAGTGGATCGAGGAACAATTGCACGAAGGCGGCTGACGGGGGCGGGCCGACTGTTCGACAACTGTAGCCAGATGGACAACGAAACACTTCGTCAATACCTGGATGATCCGACTGCCGCCGGCTCGTGGCTTGCCGCACTGGGCATTGCCGACGTTCGGCGAGCGCACGGGAATCTCGTGGACATGGCGCAGTCGGGCGTGCCCCTGGATCTGCTGGCGGCCATTTGCGGGCAGGTGGAGCAGCATTTGCCGGGTTGCGCCGACGCCGACATGGCGTTTCAGAATCTGGAACGGTTCGTGCGTGCGGCGCGGAATCCGCTAAATATTGGGACGTTGCTGGAACGCGATCCGCAGACGATGCCGACGTTGCTGCAGATTTTTGCGGCCAGTCAACATCTAAGCGATCTGCTGGTAACCGACCCTGAGGCGCTCGATCTGCTTCGCTGCAATGAACGTCAGGTAGCGAGCAGGCAGCCGCTGGTCGATGAGCTGACCACGGAGATCGCGGCCCTCGAACACGACACGGTGGTGCTGAGGGCGTTGCGGCGATTCAAGCGGCGGGGGACGCTACGGATCGCCAGCGGCGACATCATTCGCGAGCAGAGCTTGCGAACGGTGACGATGCAGATTTCGTTCCTGGCCGACGCGATTCTCGAAGCAGCCGTGCTGGCGGCGCGGCGGAAGTTCCAGCGGCAGCGTGGGACGCCGATTGGCGCCGACGGCCGTCCGGCAAGGTTTGTCGTGCTGGGGTTGGGGAAGCTTGGCGGGCTGGAACTGAACTATTCGAGCGACATCGACCTGATCTTCCTGTGCGAGAACGAGGGGCAGACCAATGGTCCGCGGCCAATCTCGAATCTGGAGTTTTTCGATCTCGTCGCCAAAGAGATTGTTAGGCTGCTGACGGAGCGGACGGAACTTGGGGCGGTTTATCGCGTCGACATGCGGTTGCGGCCCGACGGCGCGCGTGGACCGATGGTCATGGGCGTGGACAGTGCTCTGGCGTATTACGACACCCGCGGGCGGACGTGGGAACGGCAGGCATACATCAAGGCGAGGCCGGTGGCGGGCGACCTATCACTGGGCGATGAGTTTCTTGGCACGATGTGGCCTTGGGTTTATCGGCGGTACCTGAGCCATGCCGACATTAGCGGGATCAAAGCTCTGAAGCGGCGGATCGAGCAGCAGACGCTCGGGCTTGGCGGCGGCGTTCGCGACGTGAAGACTGGCCGTGGTGGAATTCGAGACATCGAGTTTGTGATCCAATTTCTTCAGTTGCTCAACGGCGGCGACCTGCCCGAGGTCCGCACGGGAAATACGTTGGAGGCGCTGGCCAGATTGGAGCGTGCCGGGTGTCTGAGCAGCCTGGAACGGTCGATCCTGGAAACGAACTACGCGTTCTTGCGGAAGATCGAGCACCGGCTGCAGATCATGCTCGACCTGCAGACGCACTTGCTTCCGGCGGACCACGGGGAACTGCACAAACTCGCGCTGCGGATGGGGTATTTGCCCACTGAGGATCAGTCCGCATTGGAGACGTTTCTGCGCGATCACCGGGAAAAGACGGACTTGAATCGCAAGATCTTGAACCACCTGCTGCACGATGCGTTCAGCGATGATCGGGAGACCCAGGCGGAGGTGGACCTAGT
>JAJFUI010000232.1 GCA_021372555.1 Planctomycetaceae bacterium
GCGGCGCGGCTCGCCCTGGGGCTCGAGCCCGAACGGCTTGGATCGTCCTTGACTCGGCTGATGGCAATCGATTGGCCCGAGGCGCGGCCATCGACTTCGCGCATTGACGGGGTTGTCATCGAGATAGACTCCTTCGGCAACCTAATCACCAACATCACTGGCGACATGCTGGCCGGTCGGCCGACCGATCGCCGGGCGTGCGTCGTATGCAATATTTATGAAACTTGGGGGATCTACCACGCGTACGCGGAGCAACCCACCGGGATGCTCGTCGCTTTGATCGGCTCGAGCGACCGGCTTGAGTTGGCGATTGTCGGTGAGAACGCCGCCCGGGAACTTGGTGTCGGCATTGGCGCGCCGGTCACCTTGGCGTGGGAGTAAGCCGACGGCCGGCGGGTGCTGCCGCGTAACAAATCATCATTTCATGGAGCATCGATCGCAATGTTGCGGATTATTCTGTCGCTATTGTTGGTGAACACGGCCATGGTGTTTTCACGGGCGAGCGCTGCCGACGCTTGGAAAGACCTTTTCGAGACGAAGACATACCGAAGCGACAAGGGCCGGTCGATTCCCTACCGGCTAATGAGGCCCGCGAAGGTCGAACCCGGCAAGAAATATCCGCTAGTGCTGTTTCTGCACGGGGCGGGCGAGCGCGGCGTCGACAACGCCCGTCAACTGACCCACGGCGTCGGTGGGTTTGCCACGGCGGAGATGCGACGAGAACATCCGTGCTTTGTGGTTGCTCCGCAATGTCCGACCGATCGCCGCTGGGTGGAGGTGGACTGGGCTCTGCCGGCGCACAAGATGCCGAAAGAAATATCGGAACCGCTCGGACTAGCCCTCGAATTGCTCGACAAGCTCCTGGTGGAATTGCCCGTCGACAGAGATCGAGTCTACGTGACAGGGCTCTCGATGGGTGGTTTCGGCACATGGGACGTTCTCTCCAGGCGGCCGGAGCAGTTCGCCGCCGGCGTGCCGGTTTGCGGGGGCGGCGATGTCGGCCAGGCGGAGAAGCTGAAACGGATTCCTATCTGGGCGTTCCACGGCGACCAGGATCGCACGGTGCTTGTTTCTCGCACCAAGGACATGGTGAACTCCATCCGCAAGATCGGCGGCGTGGCCAAGATGACGATCTACCCCGGCGTCGACCACGACAGTTGGATCGCGACCTACGCCGACCCGAAGGTGATGGCTTGGCTCTTCGAGCAGCGAAAGGCGTCGCGAGATTCTGGCCGTCCCCAATGACGTTGGGTGCTAGCATCGCGGGCAGGGCTCAAGAAACTGCTCTTGGTGATTTGGTGGCCGGCGGATATGGTTGTGAATCCTACCGCCACTAGCTACGCAGGGAAGCGAGAGAGAGCATGGACGCTCGCAATAATCGGGCCGTCGTATCGACGGCCATTCAAGGGTTTGCGCCCGCCATCGTCCGGACTGCCTTGCTGGCAGTTCTATTGCTGGCCTCGATGGGCGCGAGCTTACGCACGGCCAACTTCATCGTTGAAACGCCGGACCCCGTGTTGACACAACAGGTGTCTCAGGCGGCGGAGCAATTTCGGCGGGACTTGGCCATCGCGTGGCTGGGCAAGACGATGCCGAACTGGTCCAAACCGTGTCCGTTGACGGTGCAGGCGGCCCCCAATCTCGGCGCCGGCGGCAAGACGACCTTCGTGTTCGACAACGGCGAGGTCTTCGGTTGGAAGATGGAGATTCAGGGCTCTCCGGAGCGCGTCGTGGACTCGGTTCTGCCGCACGAAATTACGCACATGATCTTCGCCAGCCATTTCCGCCGGCCGCTGCCGCGCTGGGCCGACGAGGGCGGCGCCACCAGCGTCGAGCACTATACCGAAAAGAACAAGTACCGGCAGATTCTCAATCAGTGTCTGCATACTGGTCGCGGCATCGCTTTCAGCCCGATGTTCGCGATGATGGATTACCCGCCAGATTACATGTCGCTCTACGCCGAAGGATATTCGCTAGCCGAGTACCTGATCCTGGTTGGCGGGCGGCAGGAGTACGTCAAGTTTCTCGACGACGGGCTAAAAGGCGACGATTGGGCGGGCGCCGTTCAGCGGCACTACCGCCGCCAGGACTTGGGCACGCTGCAAAATGCATGGCTGGTCTGGGTCAAGGAAGGCGCACCGCTCGACAAGCAACTCGAGGTGGCCCCGGCCGCCGGGAATCAGTTGGCGAGCGTCGACGAGCGACGTCCGCGGCCCGAACCGAACTTGATTTACCATGTTGCCCAAAGCGGTCGGCCAACCGTTGTGCCACCGGCGGGACTGGTGCCGGTCCGCTTGCCAGGGACCGAGGCCGCAGCGTCGCCGGAAACGACGGCGACGGGTTCTCGCCGATAGCTGCGGCGCAATAGTCGCTTTTTCGCTGGCGGCCACTGGGCACTCTGACGGCCGCGGCGCGCCACGCCGCATCGATTAGCCATTGCTCGCCAAGCGCCAGTGATCAGCCGAGCCACCAGACGGTGAGATGGAAGAACACCGGCGCGGCGAAGCAGAGCGAGTCGATCCGGTCGAGCACGCCGCCATGCCCCTCGACGAGGGTGCCAAAATCTTTGACGCCGCGGTCGCGTTTCATCGCGGACATGGTGATCCCGCCGGCGAAACCCATCAGCGCGATGACGGCGGACATGACGCCCGCCATCCACCAATCCGGAAACGGGGTAGCCCAGCTTAGGATGGCGCCGAGGAGTGTAACGCTAGCCGTGCCGCCGAGGAGGCCTTCCCAAGTGCGTGTGGCATTGATCGTCGGCACGATAACGTGTTTGCTCGGCAATTGCGACCAGGCGTACTGCAGGGCATCGCTCAGTTGCACCATGAGGATGAAAAAGAATAGCAAGCGGAGCCGTCCGGCAGCGTCGACCACTCGTGCGGCGGGAACGTCGCCTTTCGCAGTCCGGCCAGCCGGCGTTTGAGCGACCAAATCAGCGGCGGAATTTGATTCCGATGGTCCGCCCGACTTGGCAGCCGATGAGGCCAACTCTGCATGCTTGTTAGCCGATACCTGCGGCACCGTCAACAGCGCCGGGGCGTAGCTCAGACAGTAGACGCAGATCAACAGGCCAGTCTGAATCTTTGCCGTCCGCTCCAGGAATCGTTTGTAATCGCCGGCTAGAGCGATGCGAGCGGGGATGAACAGGAAGGCATAGACGGGGATGGCGATGCTGTACCAGGAGTAGTACCCCATGCCCACCAGCCAGAATTGCAGCGGCGTGCAGAGGAAGAAGACCCAAAACAACGTCCGATGGTCGCCGGGCCGCGTGGGCGTTAGCGTGATAAACTCCCGCAGGGCCCAAAAGGAGATTAGGCCAAAGAAGACGACGGTGGTCCAGTGGCCGAGCAGAAACGCCGCGGCGAGGATGGCGAAGAGAATCCACCATGCGTGGACGCGGAGCCGGAACGTCTCGAGGATGGCCGTATCAATGCCGCTCTCGGGCCGACGGCCGAGCACGCGGACAATCGTCTCGGCAGCGCCCAGCAGCATCAGCACGGCGCCGATCAACCACAATGTTCTTGGGTCGAAGAGGTTCACGACCGGCTAAATCTCCTTCAATCGCCGTACGGCCTCGCGGGCACGGCTGAGAAATGCCACCTTTGCCTCACCGGCCTCTAGCCACAGTGGCGGGCCAAAGGTGATGCAACTGAGCATCGGCACCGGCAGCACTTCGCCTCGCGGCAGAATTCGGTTCATGTTGTCGATGTGGACCGGGATCAGTTCGAGGTCAGGCCGCTTCTTGCAGAGATAATACAGACCGCTTTTGAACTCACCCACCCCACCGCCTTGCTGCCGCCCACCCTCGGGGAAAAGGATGATCGAGTAGTTGTGTCCGATCTCCCGAATCATCAGGTCGATCGGGCTTTGGTGAACCTTGATCTCCTCGCGGTCAATTAAGATAGCGTTGAAGAGCCGGTTGGCAAGATACCGCCGCACCGCCCCCTTGATCCAATAATCCTTGGCCGCCACCGGCCGGGTCAGCATGCGCACGTCCTGTGGCAGGGAGGACCAAATAACGATCGGGTCCAGATGACTCGTATGATTGGCGAAATACACCCGCTGACAGGTGTCTGGCTGCGAGTCGATCCAGCGCACGCTCGCCCCGCTGAGGAATCGGGCCATTAGGGCCAATCCGTTCCGCGCGAGATTCGTATCCATGCACCGCCACCCCGTTAGCGTGCTATCGTAGCCCGCAGGGCCATCCGTGCCAAGACCCCCGCGAGGGCGAGAGGTCAGAGGCCAGAGGTCAGAAATCAGTGGTCAGAGGTCGGCGAGCCAGAGGCTATTTGATCTCTAACCTCTGACTTCTCACCTCTCTGCTCGGCTCCCTGGCCGCACGCCCTTTGGCACTTGCTGGCATATATCTGCTCAATCATATCCTGGTAGCCGCGAACCATGCCGTCGATCGACCAATGGGCGATGACCGCCTCGCGACCGGCGCGGCCCATGCGATTGGCTTGCTCGGAGTCGTTGAAGAGTTCCAGCATCCGGGCGGCCATCGTCTCGGAATCGCCGGGGGCCACCAGGTAGCCAGTTCGGCCGTCGATCACGCTCTCTGACACCGAACCAACCCGCGTGGCCACGACCGGCTTTTCGCTAGCCATCGCTTCCAGCAGGCACACCGGGTTGGCCTCCATGCGGGATGTGAGCAAGACCACGTCCATCAGGCTGAGCAGCTCTGGCACGTCGCTGCGCGTGCCTAGAAAGCGGACGGCGTTCGAAATGCCGAGGCTCTGTGCCAGTGCCTTCAGCCGAGAAGCCTCGGGCCCGTCGCCGACGACGAGGAACCTGGCATCCGGCCGGGCGACGTGGATCAGCGCGGCCACGTAGAGGAACATTTCATGGTTCTTGATCGGCCGCAGCGCTGCCACGATGCCCGCCACCGGGGCGTCCAGATCCAAATTGAGCGCGCGCTGCAGTTGGTTGTTCGGCCAACGCGGATGGAACCGCTCGACATCGATGCCGTTTGGAATAACGCGGACCTTTTCGGCTGGGCATCCTTCGTGCGTTGCCAGATAACAGCCGTGCGACTCGGCGACTGCGACAAAGGCATCTGTCAGCGGAGCAAGCAGCCGGTTCGGCGTCTCGACATGGTCCGGCAACCCCGTCGAGTGCAGCGCGGAGCAGATCACCGGAACGCCTGCAAGCCGCGCGGCCAGTCGGCCCCAAAACATCTTGTCGCCGGGCCCAACGGTCACTACGGCGTCGATTCGGCGTCGCCGCATCAGCCGCACCAGTCGCCAGAGGACGCGAACGTCGTGCTTGTGTGCCAGCAGGTTGGTGAACACCGGCGTCTCGCGAGCCAGCACTTCGCCGAGCCGGTCGAGCTGCTTGAGGCAGCACAACTCTGTCCTGAATCGCTCGCGATCCATACGGCGGATGAGCTCCACCAGCAGTGATTCCGCTCCGCCGACGGGCATGCTCGTCACAACGAACATGACCCGCAATGGCCCACGGTCGGCAAGCGGCGGTCGTTTTGGCTGACAAAGAAACATTGGAGTCCATCCCCGTCTCTGGCAATTTTGTTATGTTCTATCCGCTCTCGCGTTATGGTGACGTTCTCAGCGTTGGACCGTCACGCTGGGCTGGGTCTTGCCGTGCGTTGCGGCATTGGCGGCGCCCACACCTGCGGGAAGCCACCGCTCCAGCCCCATGCGCCTGGCATATTGGACAATGCCCGCCGTTACCTGCAACTTTTCGTCCGAGTGAAGGATGTGGTTGCCCCAGACCAGGTCCGTGACGATCGCCGCCAACGCCGCGATGGCGACCCAGGGGCCCAAGCAGACAAGCATCGACAACACAAGAACTAGCTTTGTGCCGTCGTCGAGGTGGAATCCCAGGCGGCTATTGAAGCGGCATAGCAACCAGAGCGACAGGGCGTTAGCGCCGGCGGTAGCCCAGACCGCGCCGTCGAGTCCACAACGTGGCAACAACAGCAAGTTAAGAATGACGTTCGCGACCAGCCCGCAGCCGAGCGACACACTCGACAGCCAGGCCTTTTCCGCGCAAAACAGGTAGTTCTGCGCGATGATCCAAAGGCCGAACCACGTGCAGTAGACGAGGGTCCAGGGCAGCACGGTTTGGCCGGCCGGAAATTTGCCACGCAAGGCCACGTCAAACAGCAACGGGGCGGCGACAACCACGGCCACCGACGTGGCGAACATGGCCAGCCCCACGAGCTTGAGGAATAGCCTCAGCCGGGCGGCAGCCATCTTGCGGTGGCCGGACTCCCAGTCGTGACTCAGGTGCGGCATGATCATCGCGCCGAGCATCACGGCCAGCGAAACCAGCAGCATCGGGACCAGGCGCGAGGCGTGGTAGTTGCCCACCAGGTCGAGAGCGTGGTCCGGCTTCGTGGCTGAAAAATGTACGATCATGTAGCGATCAACGACCTCGAACAGGTTGATCAGCACGTTGACCAACAACAACCATGCAGCGAACGGGAGCACCCTCGACCAAAGCACTCGATGCCGCAGAGTCGCAGCCGACGGCGATGGCTCCTCTTCTAAACGGTTCTTTGGCGAGCAGATGAGGAACCAGCCGCCCATCAGCGCCCCGACTAGGCACGATCCGCCATAGGAAAGGAGAACACTCTGCGCACTCCGATGCCAAAAGAGCAGCAGTCCGACGCCTAGCACGGCAAAAGCGACACTGTTGGCCAACTGGATGGCCGACACCAGCCGAATATTCCGCATCGCCGTGAACAACTCGATCAAGAAGTTGTAGGCGATCACGGTGGCCAAGCAGCCGGCGGCCAGAGCAATCAGATCGGCCTGGTCGTTTGTCCCAAAGAGCAACGAGGAGAACCATTGCCTGCCCGCCGCAACGCCCAGGCACGCCAGCATGGCGAGTATCGCGCAAGCCGTCGCCGTGCGGTGCAAGAATGCTCGCAGTTGTCCCCGCTGGCGGTAATGCTCCAAATAGCGACCGAAGCAGCCGGGAATCGCGACGACCGCCAACGGCGCGGCGACCAGCAGGAAGCTAAAGGTCATATCCCAAAGCCCCAATTGCTCCGGCGGAAGCCAACGGCAAAAGAGCACCGCGCGGCCAAAGCCGACGAGCCGTTGTACGACTGTCAGCGCCAACAGCATCACCACGCTGTCGGCCAAGGTATCGACCACGGGCGGCGGCGATGCGGACGGGTATTCGGGATTGTCGAATGGCAGCGACATATTAACGATGGTGCAGCGCTCTTTAGTAGCCGCTTACGGCCTCGCAGCAAGTGTCCTCGGCGATGCCTCGCATGGCGGGGTCTGGTACTGATACCGCGGCGTGCGAAGTTTCCGCGGATCAATCGTCGTCCAGTTCTTCAGATGAATCATGGCGTCGTCCACCGCGATTCTTTGCAGGTGGAACGGATCATCGCCCGGCGAGTTGTAGCCGCCGTAGGCCGAGCACGCGCCTGCGTAGCCCGCCTGGCGAGCCAACGCGAAAGCCTCAGGCGTCAGGTTCGCTGGTTGCCCGAAAGGGAAGGAAAGATAGCGAACATCGCGATGGAGTAGACTCTGCAATTCCTCTTTCGCGCCGACGACCTCTTGCCAAAGCGAATCGGCATCGTTGATCGCCGCAAGGTCGATGTGCGTGTACGTGTGGGCGCCGATTTCGATGCCCGACGCGGCCATCGACCGGATCTGGTCGAGCGTGTTGGGTGCCAAGCGATGGCCCAAAGCCAAATCGTGCGAGAATGCTTGTCCGTCGAGGACGTTGCGCAGTGTGACGAAGTACGTGCAAGGAATGCCCATCCGAATGAGCAGCGGAATTGCCTGATCGCAGTTCTCGGCGTACCCATCGTCGAAGGTCACACAGACGCAGGGCCGGCGATTGCAGCCTTCTCGGACCCGCCGCTGCGTCTCGGCCAACGAGACGAACTGGAATCGCTCGGCCAACCATCGAACTTGTCGGGCGAAGGTCTGGTTTGAGATCGTCCACGGCGTCGCCCGATCGTCGGCGACGCGGTGCCAGAAGAGCACGACAGTGGGTAGCCGGTCACGCGAGGCCAGACGCCGACAGGTCCACCATCGCGCCGGCAGCGTGCCGTGGTAATACAGACTTAGCAGCAATTGCTTCCAAAGCGGCATGGCCGTTGTCATCCTAGGTTCGCCACTGCCTCGATGTCCTCCGACCGGATGCCCTTCTTCACCCACTGCTTGATGCTGTTGCCGGCCAGCCAGAGGTTATGACGAAGCTTGGCGCTGGCGCAGGGCGCCGCAATGCGGAACTGGACACACGGCCGCGGCTGGGCGCCGAAGCGGGCCTTGTAGCCCTCGTCGCCGCGAAGGAAATCGTAGGCCCGGTAGCCGCGCTCGATTGCCCAGTGCAAGATCATTAGGTTAATCACGTTGCCCGGTTGGTGATCGAGGGCGTCGGGATCCACGCCAGCCTGATAGACGTACAAGACACCACCGCCGGTCAGGTGATATTCGACGGCCACCGGCTTCCCATCCAGTTCAA
>JAJFUI010000252.1 GCA_021372555.1 Planctomycetaceae bacterium
ACTCGCCCCCGGGCGGCCTGTTCGCCCACCGTGCGTGCCAATTCCTCCATGAGGTACGCGTAAGAGAGGCCGTGGAAGCCGTAACGCTCGATGCCGCTCTCGTTGTACTTTCTCGGAATCGGCAACAGCCGGGCGACACGCGGCATCTCGCGGTGGAACGCCGTGTCGAAGCAAGCGACTTGCGGCAGGCCTCGCCACTGGCGCGCCACGGCTTCGATCAGCCCGATCTCGACCGGCAGATGATCCGGATCGAAGGGGCTGATCCGCCGCAACTCGTCGAGCACTTCCTCGGTGACGCGTTCCGGCTGCGAGTAGCGCGGACCGCCGTGGACGACGCGATGCCCGACCGCGGCAAGTTGCTTGAGCCCCAGGCGTCGCCGGAGCCAGCTCAGCAGACAGCCGGCCGCCTCGCCGTGGTCCCGGGCGTCGACCGGCGTCGGCGGTTGCCGTTCAGCCGCAGGGCCGCCGACGGTCAACGACGCCTGGGGCTGCCCAATGCGGTCCACCTTGCCGGTCAATCGCAACGTCGGTTGGCCGCCGTTGGCAAAGGCATAGAGCGCGACCTTCAGACTCGACGAGCCACGATTCATCGCCAACACGTACATCGGCATCCTCCGGCAAGAGCAAGCAGTGCCTGAATTGTAGGCTCGCAGCGCGGCGGCATCAACGGCGGCCGGCATGGCACATCGGCCCTGCGTTCTTGCCGGCGATGCTTGGCGTGCCTGTGCGGCGTCGTTACAATCGCGACTAGCGAGCGATCTTTCGTGGCAACGAACAACTGGAACAGCGATGGACCTGAAGATCGAAAGCAGCGGCCGCTCGGAGCCGTCCATCTCGGCGACGCTTCTGGACCGGGTGCGCTCGCGGCGGCCTGAGGCTTGGCAGCGGTTCGTCGATCTCTATGGGCCAGTCGTCTACCGTTGGTGCCGTCAGTTGGGCGTGGGACGCGGCGATGCGCCGGACGTCGTGCAAGAGGTTTTCGTCGCGGTGGCGGCCGGCGTTGGGCGTTTTCGCCGCGACCGGCCGGGCGACAGTTTTGGGGCTTGGCTCCGCACGGTGACTCGCAACGAAGCGAATGACTTTTTCCGCCATCGCCACGATCAGCCCAATGCCCAGGGAGGCACGACGGCCTACCGGCAGATTCTCAACGTCCCGGAATCGATTCCGGACTCCAGCCGCGCTTCGGGAAACGCGGAGGAAGGAAAGGCGGCGAACAGTCGCCTGACGCCGGACAACGGCTTCGCCCGGCGGCTTCTGGACGCCGTTCGGGCGGATTTCGAGGTCCGCACTTGGGACACGGCTTGCCGGGTGTTGGTCGATCGCGAGTCGCCGGCCAATGTGGCCGCGGCAATGGGCATGAGCCTTGCGGCCGTCTATCAGGCCAAGTCCCGCGTCCTCCGCCGGCTGCGACGCGAAATGGAAGGCTTCGCCGAATAGCGTCACAGAAGGGGACGGGTCCATGTTTTCGGTCCACGTCCTCTCGCATGACGCGGTTTCTCGCCGAAAAGTGGACCAGTCCCCAACCAGCCCGTCGCGTCCAACGCACGGCAAGAATCGCTGCCAGGGGGACAGTCGCCGCTACGGACACGAGTCGGGACAGTCCCCCCTACGGGCCTTCGGGCAAATGGTGTCAAACGCCCTGCGTTAGGTACAATAGGGGCCGAACGCTGCCATCCAGTCGAGGACGCCATGCCAACCATCGCCTGTCCCAAACTTGGGGAATTGCTCGACTTTGCCGGGGGGAAACTGCCGGAGGACGCGGCCGACGCGCTGGCCACGCACCTGGAGACCTGTCCAGCGTGCCAGGCCGAACTGGCGACGCTGCCCGACGCCGACGATACGCTCGCGGGCCGGCTGCGGTCGCCAGACAACGACGAGCTTCTCGTCGAGTCTGAATGCGGCCGGGCGCTCGCTCGGGCCAAGGCGGTTTTCGGCGAACCCGCGCTGGGCGAGGCCGGTCCCGACGCCTCTCAAACGGCCCTGCCGCAGCAGCTTGGCGAGTATCAATTGATCGAGCGGATCGGCAGCGGCGGCATGGGCGCGGTCTACAAGGCCATCCATCGCCGTCTCGACCGCGTCGTGGCGATCAAGGTGCTGCCGCGCGGCCGGTTGGACGACGCCAGGGCCGTCGTCCGTTTCGAGCGGGAAATGAAAGCGATCGGGCGGCTCGACGATCCGCACATCGTCCGCGCCAACGACGCCCGGGAGATCGACGGCCGGCTCGTCCTCGTGATGGAATTCGTCGAGGGGCTCGATCTGGGCAAGATCGTCCACCGCCTTGGAAAGCTCGACGTCGCCGACGCCTGCGAAGTCGCCCGGCAGGCCGCGATCGGTTTGCAGGCCGCCCATGAGCATGGCCTCGTTCATCGCGACGTGAAGCCGTCGAACCTGATGCTGACGCCTGAGGGGGCGGTGAAGGTTCTCGACCTCGGTTTGGCCCGGTTCCACGGGGGACTGGGGCCTGGAAAAGGGGACAGCCCCCATTTGTGCGAAGCACCCGAAGGGCCGTTCCGGCAAATGGGGACTGTCCCCTTTTCCAGCCCCGACGAGGACATGACCGACACGGGCCTGGCCATGGGCACGGCCGACTATATGGCCCCCGAGCAGGCCACCGACAGCCGTGCGGCCGACGTCCGAGCCGATGTCTACAGTCTCGGGGCCACGCTCTACAAGCTGCTCGCCGGCCGCGCCCCGTTCGCCGGCCCGGAACATCAGGCGGCGTTCGAGAAACTGCTGGCCCATCGCCAGGAGCCGGTCCCGCCCATCCGCGAGTTCCGCCCCGACGTTCCGCAAGGACTTTGCGATGTGCTCGACCGGATGTTGGCCAAGACCCCCGCCTCTCGCTATTCCACGCCGGCCGAAGCCGCCGCCGCGCTCGCCCCTTGGTGCCCCGGCTCCGATCTCCCCGCGCTCCTGCGGCGTGCCGTCGAAGCCGCTTCGTCCCCTCTTCCTCCGGGAGAGGGTCAGGGTGAGGGCAATCAGTCCCCTCGCCCATTGGGAGAGGGCCAGGGTGAGGGCCACCCGCAGCCGCTCGCGGCTTCGCAACGTTGGAAATCGCGAATCCGTATTGCAATCCTTCTGTTGCTCATCGGCGGCCTCGGTTTCTCCTTGGGCATCCTGATCCGCATCAAGAAAGACGGCCGCGAAACGACCGTCGAAGCGCCCGACGGCAGCACCGCCCGCGTCAGCCCCAGCGGCGATGTCAATGTTGAACTGCCCGGCCAAGCGAACCAAGCCGGCAAGTCGGTCGTCAGCCCCGCGGCTGATCTGAAAGCTCTGAAGGGCCAGTGGAAGATCGTGCGGATCGAGAAAGGGAAAGACGCTGCTTCGCCTTTGGCCCCGTTCGGTGTCGAGACCGTGGCGGAGCCGGGGCTAATCGGGGCAACGCTGCCTGCGGATGACGCCAACCGCCTGGACTTCGACGAAGACGGTAGCCTGCGGATTAGGATGCTCACGCGGGCTGAACCGGCGGGCCTGGTTCCCAGGGGCTGGTCGTCTCTTTCTTACCGAATCGATCCCGCCGCGACACCGAAAACCATTGACCTCTACACGCCTGCGCTCCATGCCGACGGCTCCAATCGCGACGAGCAATTGACGGCGTTTGGCATTTATGAAATCGAAGGGAATCGATTGAAGATTCGCCTGACGCGATATTTTTCTTCGTTGGCGAACAATCGGCGACCGAAGGGGTTCTCCGAGGATTCGCCGGCGGCGAGCGGCGATTGCACGTACTTCTTGGAGCGATATGCCCACGCCGAGGAAGAGAACGCGATCGTCGGCAGTTGGAACGTCGTCTCGCAGGTCGAGGACGGCAAGCCGGTTTCGGCGGCGGAGGGTCGTCTCAGGGGTTGCTTTATTCAGCCCGAGTCCTTCTTGGGTTCCTCCTGGGCTACACCGGATGGCAAGCGAGGCGGACCGCTAAGTGCCTTGATATCATTCAGCATGGACGTTTCATGCAGCCCAAAGCAGATAACGTTCTTTGATACCCCCGTCCCCTATGTGATTCGGAAGCCCCAGGTTTATCCCGGTATCTACAAGCTCGACGCCGACCGGCTGACCATTGCCTATCACAAGGGCAACCCACGGCCGGAGCGGTTCGAGTCGAAGCCGGGCTCCGGCGTCACACTCCTGGTGCTGCGTAAGGGCGAGCCAACGCCTGCTCCCACTCAGGCGGCCGGATGGGCCAAGATCGCGCCGCCACCCGCCGAACCGGTTCTGCAATTCGGTCCTGTCGTCGAGCGGGTCGTCAACGCCGCGAGCGAAGGCAAGGGAAGCGATGCGATCGATCTGGTCGGTGGCAGGCTCGTCGATCTGCCGAAGGACTTCACCAAATGGCCGGCCGACAAGCAAGGCAAGTGGTGCGCCGACAACAACGTCGATCTGTCTATCGACGTCGTTCCCTCGGCTGGCGTAGGCATGGTCTCGCCACCCACTGGCCAACTCGTGCCCGAGGGCCTGAAATTGGCCGCGGTTGTGAATGAGCGGTGGGACAATGCCACGCATGAGAACTTGCGCTCGGCATTGACGTCGATCACTCCCGGCATGGCTGTCGTTGTTTCTGGAGGCGCCTACATGTCCGTTGCGGAATTGCACGAACGACGCGGCACAACATACTACGATATTCTGTCGGCTCCGCCGGTCACCTTCGCCTTTCAGACCCGCAAGGGCGACCTAGGCATCCTGCAAGTGCTCCGCTATACCGAGGAGCCTCGCGGCATGCGAATCCGCTACAAGCTGGCGCAGCCGCCGGCCGTCAGTCCCACGGCCGACCTGAGAGCCCTGAAGGGCCAGTGGAAGATCGTGCGGATCGAGAAAGGAAAAGACGCCGGTTCGCCCTGGGCCCCATTCGGTGTCGAGACCGTGCCGGACCCGGCGCAGAGCGGGGCTACGTTGCCAGTCAGTGACGCCGACCGCCTGGACTTCACCGAGGAAGGTGGTCTGCGGATTAGGACGCTCCTGAGGGCTGCACGGCCGTGGCTGCTTCCCATGGTCTGGTCAGACGTTTCTTACCGAATCAATCCGACCGCAACGCCGAAGACGATTGACCTCTACACTCCCGCAGTCCACAAAGAAGGCTTCAGCAGCGGCGATCATTTGACCGCTCTGGGTATCTACGAAATCGAAGGGAATCGACTGAAGATTCGCCTCACGCGATATTTCTCTTCGCTGGCGAACAATCGGCGACCGAAGGGGTTCTCGGAGGATTCGCCGGCGGCGAGCGGCGATTGCACGTACTTCTTGGAGCGATATGCCCACGCCGAGGAAGAGAACGCGATCGTCGGCGAGTGGATAGTCGCCTCGCTGGTCGATGATGGCAAGCCGGTTTCGGCGGCGGATGGTCTCACGCGTTGCTACGTTAGGCCCGAGTCCTTCTCGCTTTCCTGGAATACGCCGGACGGCCAGCGAGGGACCCCGCCAATGGGCTGGTCGTTCAGCATGGACGTTTCATGCAGCCCAAAGCAGATAACGTTCTTTGGCATACCCATGCCCCTCAACAACGGCGAGACTCCCAAGAGCCAGGATTATCCCGGCATCTACAAGCTCGAAGGCGACCGGCTGACGATTGCCTATCACAAGGGCGGCCCGCGGCCGGAGCGGTTCGAGTCGAAGCCCGGCTCCGGCGTCACGCTGTTGGTGTTGCGGAAGGCCGAACAGCCCAAGGTGGGCGGAATGGACCTGGGAGTTGGCGGATTCGTGATGGATCCGAGCAAAAAGACAAAGCCCGCGGCCAAGCCAGCCGCGCCGTCGAAGAGACGCAGCGATGGCTCCGCCGGGGCCATCAGATCGGTATACCTTGGCGGATACCAGGTGACGGACGCTCAACTAGAAGACCTTAAAGGCTTGGCCCAATTGCAGTCATTGAACTTGGCCAATAGCCAGGTAACCAATGCCGGCATGGATCGCGTCAAAGAATTGACTAGCCTCCGCGAGCTGAACCTGACGTTCACCAAGGTGACCGATGCGGGCCTGGAGAAGCTCAAAGGGTTGACCAAGCTCGAATCGCTGAGCCTGCACCGAACCGGGATCACCGATACAGGGATTGCGCACCTTAAGGGGCTCACCCACCTAAAGTCGCTGAGCCTCTACGGAACCCGCGTGACCGATGCCGGGCTGGAGCAACTCGAAGGATTTCGCGAACTCGAATCGTTGGACCTCGGGGCCACGGGCGTAACTG
>JAJFUI010000260.1 GCA_021372555.1 Planctomycetaceae bacterium
CGATCATGCCGCCCACCGTGACAAACTGCGTGCCAGGCGAGACGGGCACAAACCAGCCGCGGTTGAGAAACACCCGGTTCAGCTCGAGCAGCGAGACGCCTGCCTCTGCCCGCAAGAGCCCAGAAACCGGATCGAAGCTCAGCAGACGGTCGGCCAGCGTGGTGTCGACGACCGGCAACTCGGGCTGGGCCGGAAGCGATGAATCGCCGTAGGATCGCCCCAACCCGCGAGAGAGCGTGGCCTTCTCGGTAAGCGCCGGCAGACACTCGCCGCGAAAGACTAGCCCATCCACGACCGGAAAACGACCCCAGCCTTCGATTTTCGACCGATATGGTTGTCGAGGCATTTATGCGCTCCTCACGCAGATAGGCTAACTAGTTACCCTGGGCGTGTCAAGCTTGACGGCGTCTCGCCATCGACGTTGGATTACACCATACTAAGCTCCCGCCGACGCGGCCTTCGTGGCTATAATAGAAACCACGTCACCTCCGAAATCGGTCTTATTCGGTATCGCTTGCCATGTTCCACCTACTAACGCCGCACTACCGAGTCCATCGCGCCTGGGAGCTGACACCCGAGCAGCTTCGGCAGTGGGGCATTCGCGCGCTGCTGATGGACGTCGATTGCACCCTCACCCGTTATCGCCAGCCGGAAGCGATGCCCGAGGTGGTTGCCTGGATCGACCAATTGCGCGACGCCGGCGTTCGCATGTGCCTCGTCTCGAACGGCATGTCAGGTCGTATTCGGCGATTCGCCGAACGGCTTTCCCTGCCCTGCGTCTCCAATGCCCTGAAGCCCTTGCCTCGCGGCGTGCGCGACGCGCTGCATCAACTGGGGTCTCTGCCCGCCGAAACCGCGATCATCGGCGATCAACTCTTCGCCGATGTCATGGCCGGACGGCTGGCCGGAGTTCGCTCGATCCTCGTCGAGCCGATCCATCCCGAGGAAGAGCCTTGGTATACTCGCCTCAAGCGATTCCCCGAACGGCTCGTCCTCGCCTGCTCCGGAACCACCGTGGCCGAGCGCCGTTGAGGGCAATCCCTTGGCATCGAACGCTCGCGGCAACTTGAGCCAGCCGACGGCCCCCGCCACCCCCTCGTTGGACGACTGGTTGGCCAGCAAACGCCGGTTCGTTCTCGCAGCCATCATCGCCCTCTCCTTTGCCGTTCGCGCCATCTATTATGTCGAGGTCGTCCACGGTCCCTTAAGCGTGCAGCATCACTGGGATCAAAGCGACATGCACTACTTCGACATCTGGGCCCGGGCCATCGCGGCGGGGGACTGGCTCAGCCGAGACGTCGCCCCGCCCATGCACGCTTGGCATTTCCAGGTGGCCGCCGACCATTTTCGCCGCCATCCCGCCGAACTCGCTCGCCTTCGACCCACTGCCGCGGCCGTCGAGCAGTTCTTCGCTCGATACCCGGACGCAAACCTTCTTGTCAATCGTGTCTGCGAGGGCCCCGACAAGCCCTACTTCGTGCAACATCCCGAAGCACTGCAACCGCTGCGCGAGCAGATCGTCGCCACCAGCAATCTCTGGCAGGAATGGGGCGGTCTCCGGCGGTTTCACCAGGAGCCACTTTATCCTTATCTGGTTGCCCTCACCTACAAAATTGCCGGCCCCGACGCGCGATACGTCTTCCTTTGGCAGCTTCTTCTCGGCGTCCTTAGCAACGTCCTCGTCTACCTCATCGCACTTCGCTACTTCGGAGACACCGCTGCCGCCCTTGCCGGACTGATGGCCACCCTGTGCGCCCCCCTGCTCTATTTCGAGATGGTTCTCTTGCGCGAAACGCTGATCGTCTTTACTGGCCTCCTGCTCGTCTGGCTCGCCGGCACGGCCCTACAACGTGGCACCGTCCGCCGTTGGCTCACGACCGGCGCAGTGATCGGCCTGTCGTTGACCCTCAAATCGCACTTCGTTCTCTTCCTGCTTGGCGTTCTGGGAATCCTCGCGTGGCAGCATCGCAAGAACCTCAGGCAGCTTTGGCGATTCGAGACCGCAACCATCCTGGGCGTTCTCCTCGCGTTGGCCCCCCAGGCAGCCAGAAGCCTTGCCGTCGGCATTAGTCCCTTTGCCGCGCCCGGCAACGGAAGCATCACCTTTGTGCACGGCAACGCCAACGAACCTGACGCGGCGCCCTTGGACATGCGATTCCGCCATGCTGCGGAGATCATGGGCCACAGCGGCGGCCGCCTTCTGCCCACCATCGCGGCAACGCTCCAAAGGTACGACAACCCTCGTGCGTACTTTTTCCTGCTCTGGGAGAAAGCCAAAGCCACTTGGCACTGGGTCGAACCGCCCGACAACACCAATTTCTACTTCTACCGCTTGCACGCCCCGATTCTGCGACTGCTGCCGGTGACCTTCTTCCTTGTCGCACCGCTCTCTCTGGTCGGTCTACTGCTCGGCATCGCCCCCATTCGCCGCTGGACCACCGGAGCGTGCACTTCGGATCGTCTCCCGCCCTCGCATCTGTATCTCTTGGTGCTGACGAACATGGTCGTTCTTCTCGCGTTTCTCGTCCGAGATCGCTACCGCGCGCCGCTTACCGCAGCGGTCATCCCGTTCGCAGCCCTCACCTTGTCCGTTATGCTTCTGCAACTCCGCAACCACCGCCCGCGAAAAGCCGCCGTCGTGGCGGCTGCTGTGGTTCTCTTCGCGCTCTGGACGTCATCCCCGCTCCGCTTGCCGTCCCCCCTCATCCGCCCTGCCGACTACGAGGCCGCTTACCAGGTTTACTACGACCCGCTTGAACACCAAGCATTGAAAGCCGGCGATCACCCCAAAGCAGCGGCGATTCTCGACGAGTCACTTGGCTTTGAGCCGCAATGCGTAAAACTCCTTGACGCCGCGCATCGCCCAAGCCAGCCTGCAATCGCCGCGCTCGGCAGTCTCTTTGCCGCGGTCCACTCCCGGTGTGCCGAGGACTATCGCCTCGCCGGCCAGCACGACAAGGCCGCTTTGCAGCGTGCCCGTGCCGATGAGTTGTCTGCTTCGTGCGTATCTCGCTGAACGGGAGCTGTCTCCATGCGCGACCCCGTCCCCATCATGGAACCATCGCCCCCAAGAGGCCAGCGGCCGGCAATCAGGCACGCTAGGCCACAGTCTTGACCAGTCCGCTGCGCGAAGCGAAGATAAATGGACGCGGCCTCTGGGCGATGAGCTGCCTCACATCGGCACACCACCGCCCGAATTTTGCCCGGCAACTTGTCGCCTTTTTTCTTGTCTTCCTCGGAAACAGAACTGAAAACAGCCGTCTCGATTCGCCGCAAGATCGCTATGGTGAAAAGGCTGCGTAAGAACGATTGCTCCCGGCCTCGCGGCCCCAGCGGGAACGCGTCGAAACCGCGCTCGGCGCCGAACGCCGCAACGCCCAGCCGAACGATTGCTTCTCGCCAAACCGGGAAGCAGACAATGCCGCTGCAATCTCTGGCTGGCGCAACGATCATCGTCATCGCGACATTCTTCATCTACGCCCCCGCGCTCACCGGCGGGTTCCTTCTCGACGACGACCTGTTGCTAACCGACAGTTCTCTTATCAAGGCGTCGGATGGCCTCTATCGATTTTGGTGCACCACTGAGCCCCCAGATTACTGGCCGCTGAGCAACTCGTCGCTGTGGATCGAGTGGCGGCTGTGGGGAGCTCATCCGACCGGCTATCACGTCACGAACGTGGTGCTGCACATCATCGCCTCACTGTTGATCTGGCGAATCCTGGTGAAGCTGTCGATTCCCGGGGCCTTTTTGGCCGCCCTCCTGTTCGCCGTGCATCCGGTGAACGTGGAGTCGATCGCCTGGATCGCGCAGCGAAAGGACGCGATGGCAGTGCCATTCCTGTTGCTGTCCGCGCTCTGCTTTATCCACGCGGAAGTTGCCGTCACTCGGTCGTCAAAGCTCCGTGATCCGCCCGCGATCGACCGGTGGTACTGCCTCAGCCTCGCCGCCTTTGTTGCTGCGATGCTCAGCAAGGGCTCCGTCGCCATCTTGCCCGTGCTGCTGCTGGGGATTGTCTGGTGGCTACGGCCCCTGACACGATGGGATGCCTTGCGGTTGTCGCCGTTTTTCGTCGTTGCCGCGGCGTTAACCTGGGTAAACATGTGGTTCCAAACCCGCGCCGTCGATGCGGTGACTGTTGCGCCCAATTTTCTGGAGCATCTGCTGGGCGCCGGCGCCGTCATCTGGTTCTATCTCGATAAAGCCCTCCTGCCGATCCGTTTGGCCTTTATCTATCCCAAATGGGCTATCGCCGCCGGCGACCTGATCTGGTGGCTTCCGCTGGCAGCCGCAGTGGCCGTCACGGCCATACTGTGGCGCTATCGCAAAGGCTGGGCACGATCGCTCTTGTTCGCATGGGGACTCTTTTGCACGGCGCTCGTTCCGGTGATGGGCTTCACCCGGGTCGGTTTCATGAGATACTCCCTGGTCGCGGACCATTATCAACACGTCGCTGTCATTTCAATCGTGGCGTCGGTGGCCGCGGCATGGACCGTCCTATGCCGCCGAACATCGCTCCCCGCTCGCCGCGTTGCCAACAGCGTCGCGATCATTGCAGTTGCAGCGCTCGCCGTTCTCGCTCATCGACAAAGCGACATCTACCGGGACGCCACCACCCTTTACCGCGCCACCCTCGAGCGGAATCCCGAATGCTCGATTGCGCACTACAATCTCGCCAATGTCCTGGACAGCAATGGCGAACGCGACGACGCCATGGTGCATTACCAACGCGCGGTCGAAATCGATCCCAACCATGCGGAAGCACACAACAATGTCGGCCCTCTCTTGGTGAGTCGCGGCCGCATCGACGAGGCGATCGCGCACTACCAGCAGGCCTTGAAACTCCGGCCGCACTACGCCCAGGTGCACTACAATTTCGCGATTGCCCTAAATGCACGCGGCCAATCGCACGAGGCGATAACCCACTACGAAAAGGCCCTGCAGATCCAGCCGAACTACGCCGACGCCCACAACAATCTCGGCCTCCTGATGGCAACACGCGGTCAGCTCGAGGAGGCGATGATGCACTACGACAGTGCGTTGAGATCGTGCCCCAACCATGCCCAAGCCCACTCGAACCTTGGCATGGCCTTGGCGGCGCGCGGCCGCATGGATGAGGCTGTCGCCCATTTTCAGGAAGCCGTGCGACTTCGACCGAAGGACGCCGAGGTCCACAGCAATCTTGGCAACGCGATGGCCGCGCAAGGTCGGTCGGAAGACGCCATCCACCAGTTTCGAAAGGCACTGGAACTTAGCCCCACGCACACCCAAACCCTGAATGATCTCGCTTGGCTATTGGCCACATGCCCCGCAGCGTCGCTGCGCAACGGCGCCGAGGCAGTTGCACTTGCTCGCCGCGCGGAGCAACTTGCCGGCGGAGACAGCGCCGAGGTGCTCGACACACTGGCTGCCGCCTATGCCGAGGCCGGCCAGTTCCGCAACGCTCTCGTTACGGCACGCAAGGCCCTGGAACTCGCGACCAAACAGGACAAGAAGGCCTTGGCCGACTCGCTCAAAGGTCGAATCAGCGTCTACGAAACCAACAGGGCGTATCACCGGGAAGCTCAACCGTCAGCGCCGCCCGCAGAGCGGCCCGGCTCCCGATGACGCCCCGGCCCCGGTGGCCATTCTCTTGGGAGGGGGCGTCGCGTCCTTCCGCGTCCGCTTGCCGCCAAAACACCCCTCGCGGGAGCTGTTGGCAACAAGATTTCGCCTGATTTTCTCTCTTCGGCCTGATTTTTGCCCTCCGTCCGCCTTGCACGGCTGCCCGACTCGGTTATATTAAGAGGTTCGCATGAGCACGCTCGGAGGATTAGCGCGCTTGGACGGCAGGGCGGCCAACTTGCGGGCCAGAGGTTGCGGGTTCATCCCATTACGAGGCTCAGGGCAGATACCCGCCGTTTCTCCCACAGTTCACCACCGGACGGTCCCACTGTCCATTCCGTACACGATTATCCACTACCCAACAGACTTTTAAGCGTGAGAAAGGACCGAAGTTGTCATGGCGACAGACGTAGCAACCCGCGAGTTTTCCACTTTGGCGAAGGACCTCGGTGAGAAGATCGTTGGCCTGACGCTCAAGGAAGCGAAGGAACTGAGCGACTACCTCGAAGAAGTACACGGCATCAAGCCGGCAGCTGGCGGTGCCGTGATGATGGCCGCCCCGGCCGAGGGTGGCGCTGCGGCCGCTGTCGCCGAGAAGACTGAGTTCGACGTCGTCCTCGAAGGTTTCGGCGACAAGAAGATCGGCGTGATCAAGGTCGTCCGCGCAGCCACCGGCCTCGGCCTCAAGGAAGCCAAGGACCTGGTCGAGGGCGTGCCCGCCAAAATCAAGGAAGGCCTGTCCAAGGAAGACGCCGAGAAGCTCAAGAAGGAAATCGAGGAAGCCGGCGGCACGGTTTCCATCAAGTAGCGCGGAGTATCGCGGTATCGCCACCCCGGCATACCCAACTCGTTCCCGCGCCTCGCGGGAAAGATCCCAACAGGACGCCCTGCGTCCTAGGATGCGGAAGCAAAAACAGATGGCCGAGTCAGGTCGGTCCTGCACTAGGGACGCGGAGCGTCCCTCTCCCTTTTTGCGTTCCCACGCGGAGCGTGGAGACGTGGCGTATTCTCACGGACACCCGCGACCATCGGTCGCGGCTTAACATCGGTTTTGCGCTGACTTCCCCCTGAGGAGGGCGATTTCTTATGGCCACCTTGGCTCAACGACGGCTTCAACCCAAGGAAACACGTCGCTTTGGCAGCCTTCGACCCCCTTATCCCATCCCCGACCTGACCGAAATCCAGACACGCGGCTACAACGCGTTCCTGCAGTATGGCATCCCCTGGCAAAAACGCCAGGACCAAGGCATCGAGGGCGTCCTTCGGGAAATTTTCCCGATCGAAAGCTACGATAAGACGCTCCGCCTCGAATTTATCCGCTACGAGCTCGGCAAGCCGCGCTACGAGCCGGATGAATGCCGCCAGTTGCGCCTCACCTACGGCCGACCGTTCAAGGTCTGGCTCCGCCTGACCAAGGAACAGCCGATCGAGGAGGAAGTTTACCTCGGCGACATCCCCATCATGCTCGGCGGCGGTGAGTTCATCATCAACGGTGCCGAGCGCGTCGTCGTCAACCAGTTGCACCGCAGCCCCGGTGTGGACTTCGTCAGCGAACTGGAAGGCACCGGCGATCGCCGCCTCCAGAGCTGCCGCATCATCCCGGAACGCGGTAGCTGGATCGAACTGAACGTCAACCGCAAGGAAAGCCTCTCCGTCCGCATCGACCAGAGCGGCAAGTTCTCGGTCATGACGCTGATCCGCGCGATGGATCCGCAATACAGCGACAACGCCAACCTGCTCAAGGTCTTCTTCCCCACCGAAGTGGTCAAGATCACCGACAGCCGCAGCGTCGCCAAGATCGAGGGCAAGCTGACCGTCGGCGACGTCATCTATCCGCCCACCAGTTCCCGCGCCGGCGAAATCATCGTCGAGTGCGCCCAAAAGATCACCAAGAACATCGCCGAGACGATTTGCACCTCGGGCCTGAAGCAGGTCGAGGTGATGCCCGACCCGAAAATCCCCCTGCTGCTTAACGCCCTGGCCGACGACAACACCGCCAGCCACGAAGAAGCGCTGCTGCGG
>JAJFUI010000279.1 GCA_021372555.1 Planctomycetaceae bacterium
CGGCATGTCGCGAATCACCGAGACATCGAGATCGCCGAACAGCGTCATGGTCATTGTTCGCGGGATCGGCGTGGCCGTCATCACCAGATAGTGCGGATCGAGCCCGGCGTGCTTGAGCTTCGCCCGCTGAAGGACGCCAAACCGATGTTGCTCATCGATCACCACCAGCCCGAGCTTGGCGAACGAGACATCTTCCTGGATGATCGCCTGAGTGCCGACAACGATGTCCACCTCGCCTGCCGCGATCGCTTGCAGCACCGACGAACGTTGCGACGCCGAGAGCCCGCCGGTCAGTTGCGCCCGCCGGACTTGGCTGGCCGCGAGCATTTTTTCCAGTGTCAGTGCATGTTGCTGGGCGAGCACTTCCGTCGGCGCCATCAGCACGGCCTGATACCCATGGGCGACGGCCAGCAATGCCGCATACACAGCGACAACCGTTTTGCCGCTCCCCACATCGCCCTGCAACAGCCGGTTCATCGGCAGCGGGCCCGTCATGTCCGCCGCAATCTCGGCGATCGCCTGCCGCTGCCCCTCGGTCAACTCGAAGGGGAACAGCCGCCGGATCCGGGCGTCAATCCGCGCTGTAGCCTCCAGCGCCGGCGCCTTCTGTTGGTTGTGTTGCTGCTGCCGCTTCAGGGCCAGTGCAAGCTGCAGGATAAACAGTTCCTGATAGACCAGCCGTCGGCGGGCTCGCTCTAAGCTTTCCTGATCGCTCGGAAAATGGATCTGCGGCAGGGCCATCTTGAGTGGCCAAAGATCGTGGCTCTGCAAGTACGCTTCCGGAAAGACTTCCTCCAGGATGCCAACGTACGTCTCGAGCACGCCGCGGACGATCCTCCGCATTTGCCACTGGAGCAGCCCTTCGGTGAGCGCATAAACCGGCAGGATTTTGGCGGCAGGCTCTTCCTCGTCACCATCGAGGACCTCGACGCGCGGATGATGCATCTGCCAGACGAGCCCCTCGTACTTCGGACGCCCCGAGAGCATCACTCGCTGTCCAAACTGGAACCGGTCGCGCATGAATGTCTGATTGAACCAGAGCGCCCGCACGTGTCCCGTCTGGCATCGCACCGAGACGCCCAGAATGCAGCCGCCGGCACTGGTGCTGCGAAAATCGATGTCCTCGACCGTCCCACGAACGCTCTGCAGCTTCCCTTCTTCGAGCCGTTCGACCTCCCGCTCGTCCGTGAAGTCTTGGTAATCGCGGGGGAAGAAAAAGAGAATGTCTCGGGCGGTCCGAAGGCCCAGACGCTCGAGCAGCTCCGCCCTCGCCGGCCCAACGCCCTTGAGGAACTGAACCGGCGTCGCAAGCTGCTCAGCGGGCGTGGGTTCCAACTCGGCCATGCGACTCATTCTAAGCCGCGTGACGGCTGGCATCCAGGGCTGACCAACCCCCCCACGGTAATGCCCCGCGAATGGTCACATTGACCTGGCGCACAAGCATGGCTATACTCACCGTTAGAGTTTACCTTTTCGACCCATCTTCCGGAACAGAAGAAGGAGCATGATATGAGAGCACTGAGTCTGGCGTTGTCACTCGCCCTAGCCCTGGCGGCATCCACCGCGACCGCCACCACCGGCACGCTGAACTGGGCTTACCAGCCCACAGGTTTCCAGGCAGGAAGTGGAAGCTCCCCCGTGCAGACCGGGCTTGCCATGCGCGATGGAATCTGGCCCACAATCTTCGCCACCGATCCGTCGAACTCTGTGCAAGCCTATTCGCTTTATCCCGTCGCCAATACAAATCAGAAGACGCAATATCCGACCTACTGGCATCAAGTCGGTTACAACCTCCTCGCGAATCAGAGCAGCAGCACGACGATCCTGTCGGCCGCCACGAGCCCTGACGGGCGCTTTGGGGCTGTGTTGACGTCCGTTTACTCGGGCGGTTGCGTCGACTCGAGCCAAGCCATTGTTGGCAGCTCCGCCAGCGGCTTCGGTTCAGTGATGAACGGAATCCGAGCAATCACCTTCAGCGCCAACGGTAGCTTGGTGACCGGCTCCATGAGCACGATTCCCCCAATTAATGGCGTTTATCCCAAAGGCGTCGTAAGCATCGCCGTTTCGCCCCAGGGCGACACCGGCGCGCTCGATGCGAACGGTTATTACTACCAACAGAGTTCGCTGATGGGCGGCTGGGCGTCCGCAAAACCTGGGCTCGACGATCGGTACACTGCATTCGCGAGTCTGGCCATGGATAAACTAGGACGACCCTATATCGTCGGACCAGCCAGCACCGGACTCGCCGCATTCAACTTCGATATACCCACCGGTCAATGGAAACAGCAAATCCTTTCATCGACCATCCAGGTAGGCGGCATTCCGACGATCGCTGCCGACAGCAAGGGCGGTATCGGCATCGCCTGGGTCCAAGAGAACCTCGGCTCCCAGACCTGGACCCTTGAATACGCCTACCAGGGCGGCGACAACAACTGGATCGTCCGCGACGTTACCAGCAGCGTCTACAATCAGTACACGTCCAACTGGGAAAGCCTCTGCCCATGCCAACGCGTCGGCCTGGCCTTCGACGACGACAATCTCCCGGTGATTTCGTTCGCCACAGGCAGCTCCTCGTCGGGGAACCTCTGGCTGGCCTACGACCCGGTGTCGACCCCGGAGCCCTCCACGTTGGCCCTGCTGGCCGTGGGCGTGGCCGCTGCCATGTACGCCAAATCCCGCCGGCGCCGGCACGCCTAGCGCGCACCGCCTTGCGTAGGCTGCAGTAAAGAGACCGTATGGGGTGGCAGTGCCGCAATTGCACTGCCACCCCTCGTTTTAGAGCGACCCCGCAACTGCCGCTATCCTCCTCGGTGGCGAATCGTCGCGAATGCCGCAGCCACGCGTACGCTACTTGCCATAATTCGCAAGTGGGGCGACAATGATGATGCCCACCCGCTACGGGTCGCCAATCAACCACTCGGTGCCACGCCATGACTGCCAGCAACAGCCAGATTCGGGCCCAGTTCGACGAGTTGAAAGCCGGTGACCGCGTCGAGGTGGAACACACCGTCACCGTCGGCCCGAAGAGCTGGAGAAAGAAAACGGCCGGAACTGTGATGCGCACCGAACGCCGCCGGCAAGGCCTCCACTTCGATCGCAATTTCGACGACCAGGTGTTCGCCGATGTCATCCTCCTCGAACTGCCCGACGGCGAGTTGACCGACGTCACCCTTGATGAGTTCACCGTGATCCGCCGGGCATAGCCGCATTTGATCGCGACGCCCGACTTCGCTTCTAATCGGCAGTCCTGGGCCTCGCGCCCGCGACTGCCTTGTTTGCCATGCCCCGCCTCAACAATCCGCTGCTACAATCGCACCCCCGAACGTTCGCGGCCAACCGCTACGTCTATCCGGTCCTCAGCCGGCGAGCAGGCGGAATCTCGATCGGCGTCAACCTGAACCCGAATCGGTTGTGCAGCTTCAACTGCGTCTATTGCCAAGTCGATCGCACCGCACCCGCCGACACCGAGCCGCTTGATCTCGATAAGCTCTTGTCCGAACTCGATCGAATGGTCGAGTTGGTCAGCTCGGGCCGCATTTTCGACGGCCCGCAATTTGCTGACACGCCAGTGGCACTGCGGCGATTGAACGATATCGCATTCAGCGGTGACGGCGAGCCGACACTCTCGCCAGACTTCGACGAGGCTGTCCAGCTCTGCGCCGACGTGCGCCGCCGACACGTGCTCGACGACGTCAAACTCGTGCTCATCACCAACGCGGCGACGCTCGATCACCCGCGCGTTCGCAAAGCTCTCGAAACGCTCGACGGAAACAACGGTGAGATCTGGGCGAAACTCGACGCGGGCACCGAGCAGTATTACCGCCTGGTCGACCGCTCGAACGTCCCTTGGCAGCGAATTCTTGACAACCTGCGCACTGCCGCCATCACTCGCCCCATCGTCATCCAGTCATTGTTCATGGCCATCCACGGCCAACCGCCTTCCGCGGCCGAACTGGAAGCGTATTGCAGCCGGCTAAACGAGATTCGCGCGGCCGGGGGTCGGATCAAGCTAGTGCAGATCCACACCATCGCCCGGCGGCCTGCCGAACAGTGGGTCGCAGCCTTGTCCGACGCCGAAGTGGACAGAATCGCCGAGCTCGTCCGCCAGCGCACAGGGCTAACTGTCGCCGCCTTCTATGGCGCAGCGGACAGCAAAAAGCAACCCTGACACGAGTTGCCCCAAAAAGAATCGGTGCGCGCAGGCGATCGGTGTGGGGAAAAACATCGCCTGCCGAAGCTGGCGAGCGCCACACGCGGCTACTTGCGATGCCGGATCTTCGCCCGGTTGCGGCGTTTCTTACGGCCGATCTTGCGCCGGCCCTTGCCAGTTTTCTTACCCACGGAATGCTCCGTACCTGAGAGAAACCGCCCCCCTTGGCGGCCGAGACTGTCGTCGGCACTCCATTCCGGTGGGGACAGACCAGGATTATAGCAGACCGATCCGGCGACGGACAAGAGGGTAGGGGGCCGTAGTGCTCACGCTCCGCGTGAGGCTTCTTCCCGATTTTGGCCGACCAACTGTTCCGCGACGCCATTCCGCCACGCGCCAGCGTCCGAAATCGCCTGCCGCAGCAGCACCAACAGGGCGTTCGGATCGTGCGGCTTCCTGAGAAAGTAATGACAGCCCGCCGACCGGCAGCGACGCACCAAGCCCGGCTCGTCCTTGCCGCTCAGAATAATGATCGGCGTCGAGCAGGTCTCCGATGCATCGGCCAACTGCTCGCAAATCGTCAGGCCATCAGCGTCCGGAAGCCCAAGGTCAAGAATGACCGCGGACGGCGTCTCAGCCTTTGCCTTTGCCAATCCCGCGGCGCCCGAATAAGCCGCCACGGTCTGAAACCCCTGTTGCTTCAGCCGGTACGAAAGCACGTCCGACAGGGTGTCGTCGTCGTCAATGATCAGCACGGTCTGCCGCTTTGGCACGACCACCGGCGCAGGCAAAGGCTCGATTTCAGGCAGCGTTGCAAGTTCGGCGGTCATGGCGGGCTGCTCAGGTAGGCAGTGGGGGGGATGCTAAACTGTACGGCCTCACAACCACAAGTCAAACGATAAGCCCCGACGATTAGCAAAATCAAGCCACCTGTAGCGGTTCTAGCAGTAGCACCGGACGCAACGACGTCCTCTCACGCTCGAACTGAGGGCCTTATCTATCGCCATCGCTTTTTCGCTGCAACAACAACGCACGAAATCGGTCGGGGGGCATGTGGTATGATTGCCCGAGGCTGCATAATCCTTGGAGGGCAGGGGACCGAGGACGTTCTTCGCAACGATGTTGTGAGCACCTGCGACCAGTTCCGAACATCACAGTCTCGGTCATCGGCACCTGAACGTTCACCGAAGCGATCGCCATGCACCCGGTCCCTCGATCGACCCTCCGCGCATCTGTTCTGCTAGTCGGCTGCCTGTGCGCCGTCGCCGCCGTCGCCGCCGAAAAGTGCTCCTCCTACCAAACAGCCCTCGAGTCCATCACCGCCACCGATCTCGGCCAGCGGGTCGCACATCTTGCCGACGATTCGATGGAAGGTCGGGAGTCGGGCACCCGGGGTGGTTTGGCCGCCGCCGAGTACATCGCCGCACAATACCAGCGGCTCCGTCTCCGTCCGGCCGGGGACGACCACAAGTTCTTCCAATCTTTTGCCCCGAACTTTCGCAACGTGCTCGCCGTCATCGAAGGCAGCGATCCAAAGCTGCGGGATGAGATGATCGTCGTCTGCGCCCATTACGACCATCTTGGCTACGGTGGCCTCGCAAGTCTTGGCGATTACGGTTCGATCCACCCCGGCGCCGACGACAACGCCAGCGGTACCGCGGCCGTACTGCAGTTGGCTAGGGCGCTGACGCTGCTAGGCAATGCCCCAAAACGATCCATCCTTCTGGCCAACTGGGACGCCGAAGAGAAGGGCCTTCTGGGTTCCAGGCATTGGGCCGCCCACCCCACCGTTCCGCTCCATCGCATTGTCGCCGCCATCAACGTCGATATGATTGGCCGCCTCCGCGACAACCGCTTGACGGTCTTCGGTGGCCGAAGCGCCTACGGTTGGCGCCGACTGGTTAGTTCCCAGAACGACCAATCCCAACTGAAGCTCAATTTCTCTTGGTCTCTGGTCGCCCGCGCCGATCACTATCCGCTCTTCGAACAGGGGATCCCGGTCCTGATGTTCCACACTCAGCTCCACGAGGATTACCATCGGCCCAGCGACACAGCCGATCGAATCAACAGCAGAGGCATGGAACAAATCACCCGCCTGTTGTTCGGGGTCGTTTATGAGCTTGCCCGGCGATCCTCCGTGCCCGCCTTCCGCGCGGCCGCCCGCCACGAGTCGCCCGACACCGAGGAAGCCGTGCTTGGCGAGTCAGCCAAGCCGGCCGACCGCTTGGGCGTCAGTTGGACCGACGACGCCGCAGCCGTGGGCGGCATCTACGTGTCCGCGGTCGAAGCAGGATCACCGGCCGACCGCGCCGGCGTGCGCGATGGAGATCTGATTGTGCGAGTCGCCGATCGCGACATTCGCAGCGACGACGACTTCTTCGCCGCTGTCTCCGCCGCCGATAAACCCGCCTCAATCACGCTCCGACGGCCGGGTCAAAACCAACCACTCTCGTTGACGGTGCACTTTGCTGGCTCCCCGCTCAGATGGGGCGTTGTATGGAGGGTGGATGATGCCGAGCCAGCCACGGTGATTCTCACCCACGTGGTCCCCGGCTCGCCCGCCGCTCGCGCGGGATTGGCCGCACACGACCGCGTCTACCAGGTTGACGGCCACGACTTCGCGGACGAAGCCGCGTTTGCCCTGCTAGCCAAAACCGCCCCCGAATCGCTACAATTGCTGGTCGAACGCGATGGTCGGCTGCGCATTGCGACGCTCCGACTTCGCCAGCCTAAGCCGGCCAAGCGGGCGGCCTGACTGCCGCCGCGGTAGCCGTTCACCCGGCGGAGTGATGGCGAAACACTTTTTGGCACAACAACTGCCGTTATCGGCATTCTTGTTACCAGGAAGTCCTCCGCCGCGCGAACCTGACTTTCCCGAGCGTATCATCTGTTGCCACTAAAGGAATCTCCAATGCCAAATGTTGCCACCGCCTTGAAAGACGAAATCCGCCGCGTTGCGCGCAAAGAAATTCGCGCCACGCTAGGCAAAACCAAGCGGGCCGTGGCCCAATACCGCCGCGACATTGCCAATCTCAAACGCCTGTTAAACAGCCAAGAGAAAAACGTCTCGAATTTGAGAAAACAACTTGCCGAGCGGAAAGCTGAGCCTCTCGCCGAGGAAGACGAGTTGGCCGGCATGCGGTTCTCCGCGCGAAGCATCCGCGCCCAGCGCCGCCGCTTGGGGCTTTCCGCCGCCGACTACGGCAAGCTCGTCGGCGTCTCCGCGATGACCGTTTACAACTGGGAAACCGGCAAGGCCCGTCCACGCAAGGCGCAGTTTGCCGCCCTGGTGGCAGTGCGCGGCATCGGAAAACGCGAGGCCCTGCAGCGACTCGGCGCCGAGACGGAGCAAGCCGCCGGAAAGCGGAAAAGCAAGCTATCGCGCGCCTAAGTGGCAAATGGGCGATTCGATGTGGAGGGTCTCCCCTCTCCCGTCGCGGGAGAGGGATCGCTGGGTGAGGGTCGCACGCGTCCCCTCGTTCCAGTCGTAGCTGCAATTGGCCACTTTCTAAGCTCCGAAACTACGCCACCGATGAAATCCCACACCGAGTACCTCACGTTCAACATCCCGAAACGGATGGACTTCGTGAACATCACCGCCCAGGTCGAAGCGGCGGTCGAGAAGAGCGGCATCCGCGAAGGACTCGCCCTCGTTAACGCCATGCACATTACGGCCTCGGTCTTCATCAATGACGACGAGCCTGGGCTGCACGAGGACTACAAACGCTGGCTCGAAAAGCTGGCGCCTTACGATCCTTCGCCGCAAACCTATCACCACAACCGCACCGGCGAGGACAACGGCGACGCCCACCACAAGCGCCAGATCATGGGCCGCGAGGTCGTCGTCGCGATCACCAATGGGAAGCTCGACGTCGGACCTTGGGAGCAGATCTTCTACGGCGAGTTCGACGGCCGCCGCCCCAAACGAGTGTTGATCAAAGTGATTGGGGAGTAGCCATGCCCAGCAGACGGCAGTTTCTGCGATGGACCGGCGGTACCGCAGCGGCTTCGTTGTCCGCGGGGAGCATCCTCGCGCAAGGCCCTCTCGAAACCGACAAGCCAACAATCACGAAATCGTCTAAGCCAGAGTTCGAGCTGGGCTTGGCCTCCTACACCTTTTTGCAGTTCCCGCTGGAAAAGTGTTTGGCAATGACGGCCCGCGTCGGCCTGAAACACATCTGCCTGAAAGACTTCCACTTGCCGCTGAGCAGTGCGCCGGAACGGATCGCCGAGGCTGCCGCGAAGGTGAGGGCCGCCGGCCTGGATCTTTACGGCTGCGGCGTCATCGCGATGCACAAGCCCGCAGACATCGATCGCGCCTTCCAATACGCCAAAGCCGCTGGCGTCCGCGTCATCGTTTGCGCGCCCTTTGCCGAGTTGCTCCCGCGACTCGATGAATGCGTGCGGAAGTACAACATCCGTGCCGCGATTCACAACCATGGTCCCGGTGACAAAATATTCCCCACGCCCGACGTTGTCTACGAGAAAATTGAACGCCTCGATCGCCGCGTCGGTCTCTGTATCGATATCGGCCACACCACCCGCGCCGGCGTTGACGCTGCTAGGGCCATCGAGCGATTCGCCGATCGATTGGTCGACGTCCACATCAAGGATGTCACCAGCGCCACAGCCGCCGGCGCTTGCACCGAGGCCGGCCGCGGCGTGATCAATATGCCACGCATCATCGCAGCGTTGATCCGCTCAAATTACTCCGGCATCGCGTCTTTTGAGTTTGAAAAAGACCCGGCCGACCCGCTGCCCGGCTTGGCCGAATCAGTCGGCTATGTCAATGGCGTAATGCGAACAATTGGAAACAGCGGCAGTTAGCCGCCGCTGCCGATAGCGGAACAGACTAGTCGCGGCAAGCGGAGCGATCGACTGTTGCGGCTCTTCGGCGGCAAGCGAGGGCACGCAAATCCAGCACTCTCGGTAGATTCGCACCACTCCCGCACACACCAACTCAGTGCGTTCCAAAATCGGTAAACGCCGATTGCGGCGGCAGTCGAAGCGACAGGGAGGATGCCACACTCTCTATCGACACCTTCCGTTCGCGATCGCCGGGAGCTGACAGCCCGCAGAGCACCGACCACGAGCTTTTGCGCTCGCGTGCCACTGTCGGCTTGTCTAGCAGTGCTCCTTGCGGTTGTCACCGTCTCGACCGTCCGAGCCCAATCTGCCGGCTGGTCATCTTCGTTCGCCCGCCCACATCCGGCCGTTGTCCGCGTGGTCGCGCCCGAGCGCGATGGCATGTCGCTTGGCTCCGGTTCGCTGGTCGCCATCAGCGGCAACTTCGGACTGGTGATCACCAACTGGCACGTCGTTCGAGACGCCGCCGGCCAAGTGGGCGTCATCTTTCCCGATGGCTTCCGCTCCGCCGCCACCGTCGCCCGCACCAACCGCGACTGGGACCTCGCGGCCCTGGTGATCTGGCGTCCTAATGTCTCGCCGATTCCGGTGTCAACTCAAGCGCCGCAACCGGGCGATACGCTGACAATCGCCGGCTACGGCAGCGGACCCTATCGCGCCGTATCCGGCCGCTGCACTGAATATCTCTCGCCAAGCGAACACCTGCCCGCCGAAATGGTCGAGCTCGACGCCGCCGCCCGCCAGGGCGACTCCGGTGGACCGATCCTCAATAGCCGCGGCGAGTTGGCCGGGGTTTTGTTCGGCACGGGCTTCGGCCGCACCGCCGGCAGCTACTGCGGTCGCGTCCGTTGGTTCATTGCTTCGATCGATGCCGACTTCCAACGTCTGTCGTCGCAAACGACGCTCGCCCAGCAAGCCAACCCAAACCCGGCCCCGACCGCGGCGATCCCCGCCGCGCAAGCTGTTGCGCAGCCAGTCGCGCAACCTGCTGCTCAGCCGGTCGCGCAACCGCTCGCCGCCGTCACGCCGAGTTCGCCGACGCCGCCGACGGCTCACCCGGTGGCCGCGCACGTCCCGCCGCCGTCGCCGCCTTCCGCCAGCCCTGCGGTGTCCGCAGCGCTGCCGCGTTCCTCCGCCACCGCAACGATCTCCGCACCCTCTTCACCGTCCATCCAATTCCCGACCGCCGATCGCATGAAGACGGTGTTGGCCGTCATCGGCGCGATCGCCATCCTCTATTCTTCCCTCCGCCTCCTGGGCCGCGCGGTGGGATAACAGCAGACACCGCGTCCTTCTCGCCGACAAATAGTCGCAAGCCGCGGCGTGAGATCTTGGTCACCTTAGCAACGCGACTGTTCTCGCCAAACGTCGACGTGGCATCTTGCGAGCCTATCTTGCCAGCTCCAGTGTCGCCCAGAGGCTCGGGTCTTCGCGATAAGGCATCGGGCTGCCGACGCCGAAGGTTTGCTCACCCAATTCGCGATCGAGCACGCTGTACGTGAAGCCCAGCCGCGGGTGCTCGGCCGGGTCAAAACCCGTCAGGGCCTCCGCCGGAATCAGCGATTCCAGCGCATAGCCACTGTCGAAGGTCTGACACCGCACCTGCAGGCTTCCTTCCGGCACTGGCCGCGGTTGCTCCCGCGCTCGGTTGATCGGCAGAAACATGGCCTGTGACGCATCCTTCGAGCCCGCCGCTTGCGAGCCGCTACGACGACCGCCAGCCCTACTGCGGGCCTCGGCAGCCAACCGCGACTTCACGTCCGGCGCCAGAAAAGCGAATCGGTGACAAAACCGGCTAGCTCGATGAACATTGTGGATGTCGCGAGTGTCGATCCACAAATGCAAACCGTCGCTCTGTTCCGGCAGCGACGGGTCGCCCCAGGGAGGCTGCTTCTTCCCTTCCACGCGAACCGCAACGGCCAGCCCCGCCTCGCTCCATGCCGCCCGCACGTCGGCCCACGTCGTTCGGCCTTCCATTTCCGCCAAGCTCACCAGCCGATACGTTTCGTCCAGCCCCGCGCCCTTGGCGGTCCAAAGGGGATCGTGATACTTGCACACGGCCGAGAATCGGAACAGAAATCGGGTTGGCAGCAGGGACTGGCTCATTTCACGGACGGCGTAGGGGCCACATTGTACTGTCTATTATTGACCTTTGCGTAGCCAACGACCAAGGCCGACCAACGGAAGGCCGAAAAATAGACCAAGCAGGTTGACTCACCGGCTAAACATCCAAGCAAACATCAATAATCGCGCAGCGTTTCATGATAGCGCCGCCGCCGCGCCGCTGCCAGTGGCCGAGCGATCTCCACAGCTTAGCCCACCGCCGCGGGGGGATTTTCGATAGCCACGCCATCGACTATGCTATCAGCTTGCCTTTGTCGGCCGACTCGCGAAGGAGCAGTGCCATGTTCCATGCTATTCCCGCCCTTTTCGCCCAAGGCGCCGTTCCCTGGCTTGCCGTCTGGGTGCTCGTGGGCCTGGTGTTGGCCGTCATCATCGCCGTGCTCGTGTACAACTACTTCTGGACTTGGCTCTGGGCCTACATGGCGAGCGCCGACGTCAGCCCGCTGAGCCTGATCGGAATGGACTTCCGCCGCGTCGATAAGAAGCTAATCGTGCAAGGCAAGATCATGGCCGTCCAGGCCGGCATCAACGTCGACAATCGCGACGGCGTCACCACCCGACGCCTCGAAGCGCATTATCTCGCCGGCGGCAACGTCCCGAACGTCATCAAAGCGATCATCGCGGCCCATCGCGCCGACATCGATCTCGACTTCGACCGCGCCGCGGCAATCGACCTCGCCGGCCGCGATGTGCTCGACGCCGTGCAAACCAGCGTCTATCCCAAAGTGATCGACTGCCCCGACCCGAAGCGCTCGCAGCGCACGACGCTTAGCGCGATTGCGAAGAATGGCGTCGAACTGAAAGTGCGGGCCCGCGTCACAGTGCGCACGAACATCGAACAATTAATCGGAGGCGCCACCGAGGAGACGATTATCGCCCGCGTCGGCGAGGGAATCATCACGGCCATCGGCTCCTCCGATAGTCACCTGCAGGTGATGGAGAACCCGGATCGCATTTCGAAGGCCGTACTGGAACGCGGCCTCGATGCCCAAACCGCGTTCGAGATCGTCTCCATCGACATTGCGGACATCGACGTTGGGCAGAACATCGGCGCCCGGCTTCAAGCCGATCAGGCGGAAGCAGACACCCGAGTCGCCCGCGCTAAGGCCGAAGAGCGGCGTGCTCTGGCGACTGCCCGCGAGCAGGAAATGAAGGCCCAAGTCGCGCGCAATCGCGCCGGCGTCGTGCTAGCCGAGGCCGAGGTCCCGCTGGCGATGGCCGCCGCCTTCCGCGAAGGAAACCTCGCCGCAAAATGAAGGCGAACGATGCGCGGCCACGGCCCAATTCGTCATTAGCTATTCGTCATTTGTTGTCATTTCGCCCGGAGTCTCACACCACATCTTCCCATGCCTCTCGACGCCAATTCCATCTGTCCCGGCGGGACGGGTAAGAAAATCAAGTTCTGTTGCGGCGATTTCCTCCCGGAGCTACAGAAGCTCAGCCGCATGCTCGAAGGTGAGCAGTTCCAGAGTTGCCTCCAGCAAATCGACCGGCTCCTGGCCGACAAGGCGAACAGCGATCGCGCATGCCTGCTCGCGCTGAAATGCCAGGCGCTGACGATGACCCGGCAGTTCGACGCGCTGGCGACCGCCGCCGCCGATTTTTTGGCCAAGCATCCGGACAACCAAAACGCCCTGGCCGAATCCGCGATCGTCGCCGCCCCGGGCGACGTTCGCGCCGCGATGGACCTCCTGCAGCGAGCCATCCGCGCCGCCAACGGCAAGCTCGGCGGCCGCACCTACCAAGCCATCGGCTTCATGGCCGCCATCCTCTTTGAGCGTGGTTTCCCGCTGCCTGCCCGGGCGTTGCTCTTGCTGCAATGCGGGCTCGTCCATAATGACGAACGTGCTGAAAGCATGCTTGGGGCCATTAGCCAGACGGCGGAAGTTCCTCTCCTTTTGCGCGAAGAGGCGCGGATGGCCAATTGTCCGCAAAACGCTCCCTGGAAGAAGCGGTTTGCCGAGGCGATGGAGCCCATCGGAGGCGCCGATTGGCAGACGGCCGCCGATCGACTCGCGGCCCTGGCCGCCGACGTTTCCGACGCGCCGAGTATTTGGAAGAACCTTGCGATCCTGTACGGACGGCTCGCCCGAAACGCCGACGCCGCGAACGCATGGCGGAAGTATGCTGCCTTGCGAGCGGCAGAACCCAACGGCCTCGAAGAGGCCGTCGAAGCCGAAGCGACCGCCATGTTTCTGGCCGACGACGCCTTGGGCGACGCCGTCGATATGCTCAAGGTGGTCTGGACGGTCAAAGATCCCGAAAAGGCGCACGAGGCATTTCTCTCGTCGTCCCGTTTCCGCCCGGTCGGCATTGATCCAACCCATTTCGGCGATGGCGAAACGCCTCCGCCGAAAGGCGCGTACATGTTGCTCGATCGTCCGGCGCTCGATTCGGCGGAGACGGCGCTCACGCTCGACAACGTTCCGCGGTTGCTCGGCCATGCCTTGCTTTTCGGTCGGCAAACCGATCGCGAAGCCCGGCTTGAAATGGTCGGCCTTCCCGCTGACGAGCTTCCCAGCATCTCCGCGATGATTCGCGAAGCGGCGGGCGACGCCGTCGACCCCGAGCCGAAACAAGAGGTCTTCGGCCGCCAATCCGCCACCGTTCGCATGTTGCGGGCTTCCTGGCTGCCGCCACGCGGTGTCTCGCCCGACAAAATGCGTGACGTGACCGTCGGGCACGCTCGCGACGTGATCCTCAATCGCTGGCCGAACCTGAAGCTCGGCGTGCTTGGCGGTCGCAGCCCGCGTGAGGCCGCCGGAGCAGGGCAGGGGGCCGCTCTTGCCGATCAGATTCGCGTGCTGGCGGCCATTACGGTCCTCGAACACTGGGCCCAGCAGTTGCCAGGCGACACGAACTTCAATAAGCTGCGCGCACAGTTGGGCCTGCCGACGCTCGCTCCTATCGATCCGAGCCAGCAACCTCTGGCCGACCTGCCGCTAGTGCGACTCTCGCGTCTTACCGTCGAGCGGCTCTCCGATAAGGACCTGATCGCGGCATTCTTCCGCGCCGGGGGATTTGCCCTGCGTCCGGCCCTGCGAAAGTTCGCCCAAGCGATCATCGACCGCCCGAGCCTTGCCGATACCGACGAACGGCAGCAAGCCTACGCCACCATGGCCCGCACCGAGGAAGACCCAGCCCGCGCCATGGAGCACATCGCTGAAGGCCGTCGCCAGGTTGACGCCCGCGGCCAGTCGAACGCCGCGTGGGATCTCATGGAGCTCAGCTTGGCCTTCGCCCACCACGACGGACCGAACGCGGTGCGGCTGCTCGAGCACATCCAGTCGCGTCACGCGCAGGAACCCGGCGTTGGGGAAACGCTGACCCAGATCATGATCGACGTGGGCCTGCTGAACCCCGACGGCACCCCCGTCGCGATGCCCGACCTCGGACCAGCAGCCGAAGAACCCGCCGCCCCGGCCCCCGGTGGTCTCTGGACGCCCGACTCGGCCGAGCCCGCCAGCGGCGGCGGCAAACTCTGGACCCCGGAATAGTCGTCCCGTCGTCTCTCCCTCCGGGAGAAGGCTAGCGGGAGGGAACTGCGCGGGCCGTGAGATTCGTTCGCCCACATACTATTGTGCGAACCGATCTTCCGGCGGTTGCGTGCTCGACTGCGCCAGCCCAACGTCGATCGGTAGCCTTCGCAACAGCGAATTGGCCGCGGCGCGTGCATTATCCGCCAGCGGCCCCGATCGCGGCGACAGTCCCGCCGAGCCCATCAGTTGATCGAAGCCCGCCGACGCCCCACGGTCAGCGAGCAAATCACTGAGAACCCATCGCGACGCCACTTGCGACGCAAGCTCGTCCACGTATCGCTCGATGGCCGCCTTTCGCGCCGCCGCAACACGCCCTTCGTAGACCCGCCAGCCAACAGCCACCGCCAGAAGCAAACACGCCGCAGTGACGAAGACGCCAAACGCATGGCGCCGGCGCGCTGCGCCTCGCTGCCGCACAGTGGCTTGCGACTGACTCCGTCGCCCCGCCCCGATGGCCTCCACAATCCTTCGATGTAGCGTCTCCGAAAACACCGGCCTCGACTCCGTCGCCTCGCGACGCAGCCGCTCGGCCAACGGATCGAATCCGGCCTGTCGCACGTCCGCTTCTTTCCAGTGGCGCCTAGCCATAGTTCGTCCCCACCTTCTCGTCAGCGACCCCATCGACGACTGCGATGCCTTCGTCAAACTCGGATAGCAACGGCAAGAGTCGCTTTCGCGCTCGAAACAACATCGTCTTTACCGATCCGCGCGATCGACCGAGCACCCGAGCAATCTCCTCCGTCGGCATTTCCTCGACATAATGCAGCCACACGGCCGTCACCTGCTCCTCCGTTAGCGCCGCGGCGGCCACTTCCCACATTCGTTGCCGACTCTCGACCGCCATCAACTCCTCGATCGGTTGCCGGCCCGCCGATGTCGCTGCCTCGGCCGCCGGCGAGTTCGCGTCCGGCTGTTCGCGGCGGCAGTAATTGATGCTGGTCCGCCTGGCGATCGTGAACAACCACGTCGAAAACGCCCAACGCGGCCGGTAACGATGCAAATTCTCGTACGCCCGCAGGAACGTCTCCTGCAACACATCCTCGGCATCGCGCGTCGACCCGCGTTGCCGCAGAAAGGCCAGCACCGGCGTCTGGAACCGCCGCAGCAACTCCTCAAAGCTCGCCGCACACCCACACTGCGCCTGATAGGCGAGTTGCTCGTCGGTGCGCGATGCCAAACCCGCCTTGCCTGCCATCAGTGACTACTTTCGGAGTGACTCGATCGCACTTGCCTGTACGCCAAAAGCCCCGCGACCGCGATCGCGGGGACTCTTGGCCACCAGCCACTACATCTTACTGGTCAGAAGTCAATCCATCTCCCGATCCTGATCTTCCTCCGCCCGATGCCGCGGTCGCATGTGAGCGCGCCGCTCTCGGTGCGTCTTCATCTGCTCGCACATCTTCTGCGCCCGCGCCCAAACCAGTTCGGCCGAGGCACGCCACTCCACGCTCAGCAAGTTCCCTTCCGCTGCAACCTTCAGCGGGCTGACCAGCTTCACTCCCTCCGGATCGTCGCTGTGCACGATGAGGAAAATGCCCCTAGCGCCCTCGATGACCGATTTCATCTGCTGAGCCAACTCGGGCTTCTTCACCGTCAGCTTCGCGTCGAGGAACGAGTCGCCCTTATACTCGCCGACGACCAGCGACAACGTGTCGATCTGCTTCGCCAGAGGATGCTTGTGCGGAAGCTCCGCCTCCGATACGTTGATCGCCCGCGCGACCAAAATCGCCCCCGGCGGCACAGTGGCGGCCAGCGGCGAATCGGTACCCTCCAGGCTCGGCTTCGTGCCATCCAACACATCCAACGCAGCTTTCACGGCGTCGACGGACAGGCCAAACACCACAATGTCCGACCCGTAAAAAGCGCCGGTCATGCTCCGTTCGTGCCGCGCCCCTTTGTCGTGCGTCCAACTGTGCAACTCGTATTTCCCATAAGTCGTCACTTGATGGTCCGGCGCCGCCTTCGCCTTCTCCACCAAACGATTCGAGATCGCCTCGTCCCGTTTGGCGTGCACCAGCACCACGCCGTTGTCGTTCTTCAGTTGCTCGCCGTAAAACGTCAACCCGTGCAGATCGGTTTGCGGATCGAACTTCCACACATCCTTGATCCCTGCCAGCACCACTTCCGCCCCGGGATGCTGTTTGAGAAACTCGTTCCGCGCATTCTTCACCACCAGCGAGCCGTGCGCGGCATCCACATCCACCTGGGCCAACCACTTTGCCCCAGCGGACACCTGCTTCAGGCTCAACGGCGCGGCTTGCGCCGAGCCCGCCACTCCAAAAATTGTTGCCAGTGCCAGACTTACGAGCTTTCGCATCTTCCACCTCGCGTTTTGTGTCGGGAATTGTAACCACCACAATCGGCTATGTATACACGGCGAACCGCCGAACGGTTACACCTATTTTCGGCAGCAAGGCAAGGAGAAGCCGCCAGAGGGCCCGCGGCACCTTTGGCGGCTCTGCGTGAATCGCAGGACCCGGCATTGCGATGGCAGGCCCAATCAGTGTACCCAGCAGTCACGGCGCGGAGGCTTTACCCGCCGCCGCAGTGCCAGCGTGACCGATGGCCGCGGCCGCCCGCTCGTCACCCGCCCCGAGCAACTGCCGAAGCCGCTTGTCCAGTTCCGGTCCGCGAAGACCTTTACTGACGATTTTCAAATCGCTGTCGAGCAGATAGACCAGCGGAATGCTGTGGACACGGTAAAGCTTGGCAACCGCATGGCCATCGAAGACGTGGCGGTAATTCAGTTTCGATCCACTGACGGCGTCAACGGCCTTCGAGTGTTCCGAGTCGAGGCTGACACCGATCATGGTCAATCCATGGTCCTTGTATCGAACGTACGCACGTTGCAGCGTGGGAAACTCGCCACGACACGGGCTGCACCAAGAAGCCCAAAAGTCCAGGAGCACATATCGCGATTTCGCCGCCTCCGCTTTGAGATCAATTGTCTGCCCATCCAACCCCTTCGCGACGAACTCCGGCGCCGGATTGCCGGGCGTCAAATACGCCTTGATCGGCACATTCGCCGCCGATCGCCGGAAGCCAATGCGGAGCCCGTCGGGCGACACGGACTCCACTTCCCACACCTTTCCATTGGCGTTGAACGGTTCGCCAAGCTGGAAATACTCCGCCGAGTCGGGCGACGCCTCCAAGGTCCCATCCTGATTCAAGTCGATGATCAACGTGCCGTGCTTCAAGTCGTCGAACCGGCCGTCCGAGTTGTCATCGAGCAGCAGCAGCCGATACCGCTTGCCGTCCAGCGTCACCTCTCCCTCGCGAGCATACTGGCGATAGTAGAACACGCAATCCGGTTGCCGCTTGTTCCGATAGAAGCAGAGCTTGCTTGAAATGCTGCCCGACTTGTATGGGACGTCGATCGTAACAACGGCGAATGAGCCGCCGCTGGTCGTGCGACCCCAACGGCCGGGCCCGGCATGACTCAGATCGCCGCCCATCGGGCCAATGTAAATCTTGGGCGTCCCGCTGGCCGGCTCGTCGATGGCCAAGACAAACTGATTTTCCTCTGCATCGCCCAGCCGGAAGGTACCATAGAGCGGCTTGGGGGATTGGAATTTCGGCTTGGATTTCACCTGCTCAGGCGGCTCTTCGCTAAGCTTCAGCATGACCGGTCGGTAATAGCCGATGTTGGACGCCTCACGCGGGCGAAGCTCGAACGCCGACACATCCGCGTCAAGCGACTTCGGCCCGGCATTGACTGCGGCAGCAGCCGCCATCGCTATTACAACCGCTGTCGCCACAGCGCTTCGCGGCATTGTCTTTCCTCCTTGGCACTATTGATGCTCATTGGCAATACAGGACCCAATAATATCCGCCGTATCGCCCGAAAACGGCAAAAGCATGGCATCCGACAAATGTACGTCGGGCCGCGCGGCGAGACAAGGCGGGCGTCGTTGGCCTGGCTATCAGCCGCCCCGG
>JAJFUI010000283.1 GCA_021372555.1 Planctomycetaceae bacterium
TGCACGCTCGACGACGGCCGCTTTCCGACCGGCAGCCAAGGCCGCATCCAGTGGGAAGGCCTCGACGGAACCGCCATCGAAGCGATTGCCTCCATTCCGCTCGATGCCGGCCGCGCCGAGTCCTTCCTTCAACTGGCCGAAAGACTCAGCGATGCAATGGGCATCGAGCAGTCCGGCGTCCTTGTCTTCGCCCACTGGCCCGGCCGCGTCAGTCCCTGGTACGACGACCTCCGTCGCATCGCCAAATACGGCTCGGTGCTCGGCACGTTCTCGACGATGAACGATTATTTCGAGCAAAGCGGTATCGCCGCTACGGTCGGCCGCCACCAGCCGGACGAGTACCATTCGCCATATTTGAAACAGGACGTCGCCGCCGGCCGCCACGACCCAATCTCCCGTTGGGTTCGCTACGTCCGCCGTCGCGCGCTGTTCGAGATGTCGCAAGCCCTCGACGCTATGGCAGCGAGTGTTACCGGCACGACGCCGACACGCGAGGACGATGCCCCCGATTCGCCAGCGCGACTGACCACGGCGATCGACGACTCTTTGGCCGCTGGCGACGATCGCCCGGCGCTGGACAAGCAGCTTGCTGAAATCACGAAGAAGCCGCTTGCCGAACTGGCACGATCGCTGCTAGCCCCGGGCAGTTCGATGCAACGCGGTTGCCTGATCGTCAATCCATGCAGCTTTTCGCAGACGCATCTTGCTGCCGCCTCAGTCGTCGACGTGCCGGCGATGGGATTCGCGTGGCAAAGCGATCAGCCCGAACCGCTCGCTCCCCCGGCAGCCGCACGCAGGAGTTGGTTTTTCCGTCGCGCGAAAGCCACGCCGCCCTTGGCCGAGAGCAACGTTTTGCGGAACGAGTTCTGCGAAATCCATTTCGATCCGCAGACCGGCGCCATTCGCTCCATCTCCGACTACCATAGCCGCGATCCCCGCCTTGCCCAGCAAATCGCACTACGCCTCCCAGATGGTCGCGCGTCGGCCGGCGAGGCCGAGTACTCGACGATGGCCGCCGACGATATGGCCGTCACCTCCGCCGGCCCAGTCCTAGGGGAAATGGTCTGTCGCGGTCGGCTACTCAATCGCGACGGCCGTCGTCTCGCCGGCTTCCGACAAACCACCCGTCTTTGGCGCGGCAGCCGGGTGGTCGAACTGCGGATCGATCTCGACATCGACCGGCTTCCCACGACCAATCCTTGGGACTCCTACTATGCCGTCCGCTTCGCCTGGAAAGACGAAACCGCCGCGTTGTATCGCAGTGTCAACCTCGCGACTGTCCCGACCGAACTGACGCAGATCGAATCGCCGCATTTTCTCGACCTTCGTCGCGGCCGGCAGCAAACAACACTGCTCTGCGGCGGATTGCCCTACCATCGTCGCTTCGGTCGCAAACTCGACACGCTGCTGGTCGTCCACGGCGAAACCGCTCGGTCGTTCAGACTCGGCATCGGCTTCGACCTGCCGCAGCCGACGGCCGCCGCACTTGCTTTCATTGCGCCTTCGCTGGTCTTGCCCGACCAGCCTCCGCCCCCAACCCCCACCGGCTGGTTCTTCCACCTCGATTGCCGCAACGTCGTCGCAACGCACTGGGAGCCGCTGCGGACAGAAGATCCGCTGACCGGCCATCAAACCTGCGTTTCGACAGGCTTTCGCGTCCGCCTCCTCGAAACCGACGGCCGCACTGTCCGACTCGGACTCCGCTCGTTTCGCCCCATCGCGTCGGCGCGAAGAATCACGCCCGGCGAAATGCAGCCGGTGGACTTGGCCGTAACAGGCGACCGCATCGAAGTGCCCCTTGCCGCTTACCAGTGGTCGGAAGTTGAGGTCCAATTTGCGCCGGCCGACGGGAGCCACACCACCTCATGACTCGCGCGCCTCAACTCGTCTTGCTGCCCGGCCTCGGCGCCGACTTCCGCCTGCTCGAAGAGCAACGAAAAGCATTCCCCGACCTGGTCGTGCCACCTTGGCTGCCGCCACGCAGGCACGAATCGTTAAGCGACTACGCCGCACGAATGGCGGACGTCCTGGCCGCTTCGTGCCGCCGACCGCTGGTGATCGGCGGTGTCTCGTTCGGCGGAATGTTGGCCTACGAGATGGCCCACCACCTTAAACCCAGCGCCGTCATCCTGATCGCCAGTTGTCGCAGCCGACAAGGCTTGCGTTGGGCCTACCGCGCCGGCCGTCGCCTCTGGCCCATGGTCCCCGTCTGGACCTGGAACGCCGCGAAGCGATTCTCGTTGCCCTCCGTCCGTCTTTCCAGAAGACTGGATGCCCAGCAGCGGACACTCCTCACCGGAATGTTCCGAGAGATCGACAATCGCTTCTTGCACTGGACAGTGCATGCCATCCTCGGCTGGAAGCCCGAGCCGCTGGATGGAACCCCGATCTTCCAGATTCACGGACGCCGAGACTTGGTGCTTCCTGCCCGGCGTTCCGATGCCGACGAGTGGATCCCCGACGGACGCCACCTCATCAACGTCACCCACGCCCCGCAGGTCAATGCCTTCATCGCAAAGGTCATAAGCAATGTGGCCGCAAGCGCACGCGTTCTCTGAAGATGCCACAGCCTACTGCGAGCTGATTGACTCGGCCGCAAACGGCAAGCCGCCGCATTTCTACCAGCAGCTTCTCACGTCCATGTCACGGCTGGCGCGGAGCGCGAACGAGCTGCCGCAAGTCTGTTCTTCGGAGGAAGTCGAGTGCGGTGGGCACCGAATGACGCACGATGAGTGGGGCCTACTTGCCCGGCGGCTCAGCGATGTGGTTGGCCGGGAAGTTGCCGAACTGATGGCGACCGACGACGCTAAGACAGCGTCATCCGTTCGAGCTGTCATGCTCTTCGATGATCTCGCCGACATCTATCGTGACCTCCGCGACGGCATGCGATTCTATTGCCTGAAAACGGACAAGGGGATCGAGGAAGCCATCTGGCAGTGGCGATTCGACTACGAGGCTCATTGGGGACAACACCTCTTCGACGCCTTGCATACCGTCCACAGGATCAGGTACGAACTGCACGAGGATTAGCTCAGTCCGGAGGAGAGAGGGGCGAAAACGAAAGATGAAAAGGAAAACGAAAACGGGACTGTCGACGCATCCCCTTTTCTCCGTCGTCCCCACAGGCAACTACTTGCACCGCTCGAACGCCTGTTTTAGTCCTGCGCCTATCGCGGCGGGATCGCTTCTCGCGGCAAGTACTACATAGTCCTCCTCTCCGATGCCATCGCCACTCCAGCCCTCCAGCTTTTCGTGACGGCTAGGACGAATTGTGATCGCACCAGCCTGGCGTTCAATACAACAATGTCTCATATTTCGAAAGAGCGATCGCTTTGTCTTGTACCCGTAGCGTGCCATAAGCCGGTTTACCCATTCTGAATAGCGTTCGCTTAGCAGGTTGCAATCAAACAGGGACAGAAGCTCCTGCCGATGCCGATCGGGCGGAAGAAACCGGCTGTGGGCCAGACAATCCAGCACCGCCGTGCCAAGCTCCTCGTCGTCGACATGGGGAGGTAGCAGGTGCTGCATCCCTTGCGGGTCCTGAACACTGCCTGCGTATCCCGAGTATGTGTCCACAACAATGAAGTCGCCGTTGGACTTCGCCTCGCACCAAGCTGTTTCCACGATTTCACTCACGGCATCCTCCTCACTCGATCACTGTAATCAGGGGGAAAAAGAGGACAACTCGATTCCGGGAACTCGATTCCGGGGACGCCATGTTCCTGTCCCCGGAATACGGCCGGAATACCGGAAATACTCTGTCCGGGAACACCCCGTTTTTCCCCCTACGCACCTTGGTGACGCTCTAGTACCTTTCCGTCCGCTGATATTTCGAAGACGACGTGTCCCCCGACCATATGAGGTACGCGAGTGGCCGTAACGATCCACCTTCCGGCCGAAAACTCAGCCTCGTAGTGAAAAGCCGTCCCACGATTCAACTTAGCCATTTGCACCTTTGCAATACCTATCGCGGTTTCAGCGGTAATCGCGTTTGGAGGCATCGTGGGAGCGCTCACTTTTTGGAGGTAGAAAAAGGCGATTGCCGCGATCAAGACGATTACAACAACCAACACAATCCACTTTCTCCAAACATTAGCACGCTGCTGTGTGCTTTCTCCTCGCGATGACAATTCCGGGTCTTCTCTGGTATTGTCGGATTCCATCATGCACTCTCCTCATGCCAATCGGATCGGAGACTCACCGCTTTGGGATGATTCGGGACAGCATACATAACTATGGTTTCAAGAGTCTCCTGGGGCCGGGTTTCTGTCGCCGTAAGACCCGACCAAGCTTCTTCTCCAGCCGCTTGTGAAAATCATCCTCTCCAAGCACGCGACCCGTTCGCTCGTGCGCCCGAAACTCCTTGGAGGAAGAAACGGGGATAAGTCCAGGAGGAAGAAACGGGGATAAGGAAGAAACGGGGAAGGAAGAAACGGGGATAAGTCCAATTATTGGCGTTTCCTTGGTCTGCCACGAGGATGAAACGTTGATTCGAGTCCGAGTTTCTGGGCGGTCATTGCCTGCCAGACCGCACTGCCGAAGGGGCGACCGCGCTGAACGGAGGTGTGCAGGGCGTCCAGCTCCGCCTTGCATTGCGGCCGACTCACTCGCCACAACCATTGCCGCGGCCGCTCCACCGGCCAGTTCGTCAACGGCGGCACGTCTTCGGTGACCTCGGGATGCCGCCATCGCCAAAGACTCGACCACCGCCAATACTCCGCACGCTCCACGAGCCCCGCCCACAAGGCATTCCGCTCGATCGTTCCGTTCTGTCCTCCCACCCAGTTTCGATTCCTCCGCAAGTCACTCCTCAACCTTGCAATTAGGCAAGGCTCTCCGGAGACCCTCCACTCCGGCTTTCGTGGTCATCGCGTGGTTCAGATTCAGTTCACGAAGTTGCGTCATGCCCTTTAGGTGCTCCAAGCCAACGTCCGTCACGCGAGTCCCTGGAACGCCCAACAACCGCAACTGCCCCAACTCTCTGACATACTTTAGTTTTGCATCGGTGATCTTATGACCAAACAGTGTCAGCTCTCGCAGTTGTTGTAATCCCTTGAGATGCTGAAGTCCAAGGTCGGTGGCATCCGCAGCTTCAAGAGAGAGGTACTGCAATTTAGTCAGTTTCCTGAGATGTCCGACGCCAATGTCGTCAATCTCAGTGATTCGTCGGAAATAAATGCGCTAGCTTCGCTCGCACGTGTTCCGCCGTGCAAACAGGAGCATGGCCAGCAGCCCGGTGAGCATGATCACGCAGGTGCTCGGTTCCGGAACGGGGCTGCCCTGCAGAACGACGTTGTCGAACTCGCCCGGGTCGGCGCCGGTTTCAATCGGATCCGTGTAAAGTCTGGCCCACGGCGTCTCGCCCACATGGCTGCTGCCGGTCGAGTCAAACGCGACGGTGTTGAGCGCCCAGCCGCGGTCCGCCGGTATATTGGCGCCGATCGTGTCATACGCGATCTCGGTCAGCAGGTTGGTCGGGCCGTTGGCATCGCCACTCCAAAGTTGCACGCGCCAGAAGGGAACCGCGTCGCACTCGAAGTCGCCCACCGCGGCGCTCAGAGTGTACACAGTGTTGGCCGAAATCAGACCGCCGGAGCGAGCTGCCCAGTTGCCGTTTTGAGAAATCCACAAAACTTGTTCTCCGCCAGCCGGCGACGCCAACGGCATGTCAAACGCAGCGTCCGTCGGCTTGTAAACGTGATCGGCCGTAAGATGTCCCCACTGCTCGATCCAGTTCGACAAGTAGTAGACGCCTTGGTACGGACCGTCCTTCGCCGGGTTTTCGAAGTCCTCGGACCAAATCACCGACGCTTGCGCCGCGCTAACCATCGACAAGGCAACCAAACTTGCCGCCAAGAAATTCATGGACTTGTTCATCGCATTACCTCGCTGGTGTGGAGAGAGACCTCAACATATATCGTCGCAGCGGGGCCGGAATCCAGCTTCCGGAAGATGAATACCTGCCGCGACGAGCGTTGCTGCTCGACCTTGGCATAGAGAGAGATGGCATCCATCCTGGCAAGCGGCAGGACGTCTTACCGCCCCGCCTCAGGCTGCCTGCCTGATATGGTTTAACATGACGCGTACCGCACTCATGTCAATCACCTAACCTGGGGTCTTCACCGCGACCGGCCCGCAAACCCGCGCCGCATCGACTAACGATCGCGTTACGCGACAAGACACCGAAACCACCGCGCGAGTTTACTTCGGTTCCGACGTTGTGATGTTTTCACAAAACCCACAACCCGGGCCGTGGCTCGGCGGCGGTTACGGGCGACCCCTTTTTTGCTCTCCTTCGCACATCGCTACCGGCGCCCACAGTCACGCCGCCTTTGATAATCGCTCATTCTCCAACACCCGTTTGCCACTGCTTCGTATGAACCACAAGCCCACGGCTAATGGAATCAACAATTGGACGCATTGCGTCAGGCTCGGCGGCAGCCCGAGGCCGATGGTCCACAGGCTCTTGCCCGGCAGGTCCGATACCGTGATGCTCTGAAAGGGCAACATGGCGACAAATGCCAATACGCCGCAGGACGCCAATATCCATGGCCTGCCAATCGAAAATCGAACGGCGATTCTGCAATAGGCGAAAGCCAACAGTGAAGCAGGCACAATCGTCGTTGCAACCGCAAATATCCAGCCCA
>JAJFUI010000287.1 GCA_021372555.1 Planctomycetaceae bacterium
AGCCTGTTCCTCAACGATGAACCCGAGGACGCCGGAGAGGAAGAAGTGCAAGAGTAGCGGCTTCGCATCACAACCGTGAGTAAGTCACCAACGCCCTACGACGACAGTCGCAGGGCGTTGTTTTTTGCCCGCTGCCGACCCCGCTCGACACAAACCACCGCCCAACGTAGACTGAGTGCAGCCGAGGCCCGACGGCCCCTTCAGTATCAGTCCTCTGTTGGTCGCATTGCTGGCTTCGATAATCAATTGGCGAGGTCACCTATGACCTACCGCTCTCTCCTCTGTGGCCCGCATGCCAACGGATTGCTCATGGCGCTACGCGTGGCGTTCTGCGGTGTTATTTTCTCCATCGCAGCGTCATCTGCGTTCGCAAACCAGTCCAAGCCGTCTGTCAAAGACGTCATCGTCGTCTTCAAAACCCACTTCGACATCGGCTACACGGCCATGGCCCGCGATGTGGTGCAGCAATATCGCACCACCATGATCGACCGCGCGCTCGCGGCGTGCGACCAAAGCCGCGACATGCCGCCGGAGCAACGTTTCACCTGGACGCTTCCCGGCTGGCCGATGAAAGCAATCCTCGATGACTGGCAGGGCCAAACGCCGGAGCGAAAGCGTCGCCTGCTTCAGGCGTTCCAAGACGGCCGGTTTGTCGTTCACGCCGTGCCCTTCACCGTCCACACCGAACTGCTCGAAACCGAGGACCTCGTCCGTGGGCTGGACTATTCCTCGTCCCTTTGCCGCGCGACCGGCCAATCGCTGCCCCGCGACGCCAAGATGACCGACGTGCCCTGTCATACCTGGCTCATGCCGACGCTGCTGAAACACGCCGGCGTCGATTTCTTCTGTATTGGCTGCAACCATGCCAGCCGCGCCGCCACTGTGCCAATTCTATTTTGGTGGCAGGGACCTGATGGCTCCCGCGTGCTGACGATGTACATTGCCCCAGGCTACGGCACCGATGTCGCGCCGCCGAAGGACTGGCCCTACTCCGCTTGGCTGGCCATCATTCACACCGGCGACAACCACGGCCCGCCGCGGCCCGACGAAGTCCGACGAACTCTCGACGAAGCGAAGCGACGAAACCCGACGGCTCGCGTTCGCATCGGTCGCATGTCCGACTTCGCCGATGCAATTCTGGCGGCCAAACCCACTCTGCCGGTCGTTCGTGGCGACATGTTCGACACCTGGATTCACGGCCCGATGTCGGACCCGGCCGGCGCCCGCATTGCCCGCAACACGCGCCCCATGATCGCCGCCGCCGAATCGCTCGACACCCAGCTTCACGCCTGGGGCATCACTTCCGACATCCGGCCGACCATTGCGACGGCCTACGAGAACAGCCTCCTCTATGGCGAGCACACCTGGGGTGGCTCGATCGGTTGGATCGGTAACCGCATCGGCTACGGCGATCGGTGGAAAGCCCGCCGCGACCGTGGCGATTTCCGCCAAATTGAAGCCTCTTGGGCGGAGCACACCGCCTACATCGAGTCAGCCCAACAACAGACGGCGTCGCTGCTGGGGAACGGCCTCCAAACGCTTGCCAAGGCCATCGATGTCGCAGGCCCCCGAATCGTCGTCTACAACCCCCTGCCCTGGAATCGCAACGGCGTCGTAAGCGTCTCGCTCGAAGGACTTGCTCCTGACGTCACGGGCGTTCGTTCCACGGATGGCCCGCAAACGATAACCGCCGATGCCACTGGCAGGACACTCCGTTTCTTCGCAAAGGATATTCCCGCCTTAGGCTATCGCACCTACATTCCCGTCCGCACCGAGGGGAAGATTCTCGGAAAAAACGAGTCCTCCTCGAGCGCGCGGCTGACTCTTGAAGGCCCTTGGTTCAAGGCGGAGCTTGAACCGGACCGGATGGACGTCGCCTCGCTGGTCGACAAGCGTTCCGGTCGCGAACTCGTCAACGCCGCCGCCGAGTATAAACTCGGGCAATATCTCTACCAGCGATTCGACAAGGACGAGGTCGCCGCCTACACGATGGCTGCCACCAAGCACCATCCGCCCCACGTCGATTTCTGCAAACCTGAAATGCCCTCGGCCAAAGACTGTCCACACTTGGCCATCTCACCGAACAACGGCTCGTGCCGCGTGGACAGATCGGCCGTCGCCGACACCGCCGTGCTGCGAGCGCCGGCGAGCAAGGAACTTCCCTGCGCAGTCACGCTTCGCCTGGTTCTGTGGCGTGACGAGCCTTGCCTGGACCTGGAACTGACGCTCCACAACAAGCCATTTGAACCGCTTCCGGAAGCCGGCTGGATGTGCCTGCCGCTGAAGATCAATCAGCCGCAATTCCGCCTCGGCCGTCTCGGCTCGGTAGTCGATCCATCGCGGGACGTCGTCGCCGGCAATCGGCGTCTCTTCTCGCTCAGCACCGGAATGACGGTCTTCGATCCGCAACTGCGCGGCGTCGGCCTCTGCCCCTTGGACAGCCCGCTGGTGAGCCTCGACTCGCCCGGCTGCTGGCAGTACGCCACCGACTTTACCGCGAGAACGGCATCGATCTTCGTGAACCTGTTCAACAACCAGTGGTCCACCAACTTCCGCCTTTGGAACTCGGGCACATGGACCTCCCGCGTTCGGCTGTGGCCGGTCGCTGGCCACGACACGGAAGCGGACCTCGTCACGCCCTCGCTGGAAGCCCGATCGCCGCTCTTGGCCGCTGTGGCCGACGGTTCAGCCGGCTCCCTGCCCTCGACCCGAACAGGCGTCGAGCTATCTCGCCGCGGCGTCGCGCTCACCGCTTTCGGCCCAAGCCTGGACGGCCCCGGTACAATTCTGCGGCTTTGGGAATTGGCGGGCCGCGGCGGGCCGTGCAGCGTCCGCTTGCCCGACGGCATCCGCGCCGCCGGCGTGCAGCCGGTTGACCTCCGCGGCGTCCCCCGCGGCAACGCCATTCCTGTCGCCAAGCGAAGCTTTACCTTCGATCTCCCGGCGTTCGCGCCGGCCAGCTTCTTGATTGACTCGAAACCGTAGGACTGACCTCCAAGTCATCCCGATTGCCCGATAGCAGCACGAATTATCCATCGAACAGTGGGTGAATCGTTCGCGAGTGCCACATTCAGTGAGTTGGTGGCACGGTAGCATTGCGTTGTTGGGGCGATAGCATTGCGTTGGTAACGCGGCAGTTGTTGCGTTGTTGGGTCGGTGGCATTGCGTTGTTGGGGCGGCAGTTGTTGCGTTGTTGGGGCGGTGGCATTGCGTTGTCGGGGCGGCAGTTGTACTGCCGCCCCACACCACAGTCGCCGAGCACAAGTCCGCTGGAGCATCTCTCATGATCCGATTCGAGCAAACCTTCGCCGACTTTCTCCTCCATCACCAGGAAAAGTACAATCGCACCTACCACTTCCTGATCCTCATGGACGCCATCATCAGCGCGGCCAAACGGATCCAACACTACTACCTGACCGGCGCGTTGCAAGGCAACCTTGGCCGAGCCGGACAGACCAACGTCCAGGGCGAGCAAGTAATGCAGATGGACCAGATCGCCCAGGAAATCACGGTTCACTACCTGCGGGCGACCGGACGCGTCATCCATGCTATCAGCGAAGAATCGAAGGACATCGTCCCCCTCAACCCCGACGGCCGCTACTTTGTCTACTTTGACCCGCTGGACGGCTCCTCCAACATCCCGCACGGCCTGCCGGTTGGCTTCATGTTCGGCATCGCTAAGCGGAACTTGGAAGGCCCGGAGGACGGCCATCTCCGCGCCGGCAAGGACTATATTGCCGCCGGGATGTTCGTCATCCCCACCGGCACGTTCACCCTCGGTCTCAACAGCGCGGGCACATGGAAGTTCCAGATCGACGAAACGATGACCTTCGTCAAGCCAACCCGCATCGTCCTTCCGCCCGATCGCGGAACCTGGGAACTGTCGTTCAACACGGCGCACCGCTGCGGTTTCGCGCCCAAGGTGCAGAAGTGGATTGCGACCAATGAATGCCAGTACGCCTTCCGCTACCTCGGCGCCTTGGCCGGTGATTTCCACCGCATGATCCACAACGGCGGCATGTTCATGTACCCCGCCATCGTCAACCATCCCGATCCCACCCAAAACCGGCCCGAAGGCAAGCTCCGCTTGATGTACGAAGCCGCGGTAGTCGCCTTCATGTGCCGCGAGGCCGGCGGCCTGGCCATCGACGAGTCCGGTACGCCGATCCTCGACATCCAACCCCAGAACCAGCACCAGCGAACCGCTCTCTACGTCGGCTCTCCGGAGTTGGTCGAAGATATTAAGGGCGTCCTGGCCTCTTAGCCGCAGCGCCGCTCGGCGTACCCGGCGACGCGCGGCGATGCACGAGACACACGCTGGTCGCCACCGCGAATGCCAGCCACGCCACCAATGAAATCCACTTACCGACGGTAAATGACACCGGAGTATACTCCAGCCGAATGCGATGATCGCCCGCTTTGAGCGGAATCGCACGAAGTACATAGTCCGCCCGCATCACCGGATATTGCTGCAGTTGTTTCCCGTCGGCCGGTTTCGCCGTCCAGCCCT
>JAJFUI010000291.1 GCA_021372555.1 Planctomycetaceae bacterium
TTACCATCGAGCCAACCGGCCGGCTGCGTCTCGGTGATCGTGTATGTCCCAGGTCGAAGCTGCGCGAAGGAGTAGGCCCCGTTGCTATCGGTGAGCTTCGAGATGGAGACTGTATTGCCAGCGATGTCCGTTCCCGTCAACGTCACACCGACGCCGGAAACGCCCGCTTCGCCCGTCTGCTTGATGCCGTCGTTGTCCGCGCCGTCGTTATATACTGAGCCGGCGAGCGAGCTCCACAGAGCGGTAACTGAACCAATGTTGCCTTTTGCATAGCCGGTGAAACTCGACGAAAACCCGCCGGCGAATGTCGAGCTTTCACTGGTGGTGGTGACGGCGATGTCCTTGTTGGCATAGAGCGATGCCAGCGCGCCGCCGGTCGGAACGAAGCGGAAATCGTACTTATCGCTCGTCGTGCCGGAGTCGTAGGCGCCGAATTGCGTGATCTCGCCGGTAAGCAAGGTCCCGGTGTAGTCGATGACGCCGTTGCCGTCGATGTCCAGCGAACCGCTCACGTAAAGGTCGTTGCCAGCCACGCCGCCGAGGAGTTGCCCCTGGTTGTTGACGTGGAATTGAATAAGGAAGTCGCGGGGAGCGGCAATGGTACGGATTGGCGACACCGCGCTCTGCTTAAACTGAAGCGGAGTCGCATCGAGCGTGAACGACAACGTCTGAGCGGCCGCATCGTAGTTCACAGTCCCGTTGGAATCGTAGCTGATGAGAGGATAGGTCGGAGTCACGCCCAGCAGCGCCAACAGTCGGCGATCCTCCAACGGTTCCAACTGCAATCGGCGGCTGCTCGCAGGCGACTTCTTGATGGAAAGGCCACTTTGCCGCAACCGGCGATTGATACTGCGAAGAAACATGGTCGCGCTCCTAGGTATTTCGATGTGTCGTAATTGTGCTGCGTCGCGTCCTAGCCGCCGAGCAGGGCGTCACTCCGTGCGCCCGCAAGTTATGCGTAATATGCCTAGAGTGTCAGACTCGCCTCCCAATAGGAGACAAAGCCGCCACTAGCGAATTCGCCTGCTTCTCAGCCGGTTTCTAAGCCGAGCGAGAACAACAAGAGAACAGGAAAGAAACCTTCCTTAGCCCGATATCCGCCGCATCCAGAAACGGCGGCACACGAGAGTGCCAAGGCCCATGCCCATCAATGACAGCAAGGCAGCCGAAGAGGGCTCGGGCGTGGCAACGGGAAAAGCATCCGCGTAACCCATGCCGGAGAAAGTGAAGTCGGTGAGGAAGTCGCCGGAAAACGGCACGTCCATTGAATCGTCAAACTGAGGCGTGAGGATGATGCCGCCCACGGAGCCGAACAGCGGCGCAAGCGAGCCGGAGTCGACACGGAAGCGGATATCGAACAGCACGCTCGCCGCGCCGATCGATTTGTCTATGCTCGCGCCGAACTGCTCGATGGCCCCGCTCAGCAGCAATCCCTCTGGGCCGCCGCCGACGGAGCCGTAGATGGAAATGGTGCCGGTCGCGTTCATCGGCGTCGCCACCGACGGATCTGTCAGCGTCATTTCAATGGCGAACGACGGCGAATCACCGGCAATGTCTTGAGAGCTGTCGGTCGATGTAGAAAATGCTTGGGGAACACCGTACGCGGCGAAGTACCCGGCCGAGTAACCGCCGCTAACCCAGCCCGAGTCGATGTCCGGAAAGCCCTTTTGCACTCCGATCAGTTGACCGACGATTTCGGCCTTGGCGGTGGTCGCCAGGAGCCCGGACAAACACGCTGCCACGACAATCGCGCGCGAAACCGACGCCGTCACCGCTGCGGTCCAACGATAAAACATAATGTCACCCCGCTGGAAGGTCGCCGTCGCATCGGATCCGTGATTTGGCGGAAACGCCCTACCAAAA